>CAYZDB010000072.1:0-11363 GCA_964476985.1 uncultured Acidobacteriota bacterium
CTCTTCACCAGGGCGTAGCGGCTCGCCGCACCCCAGAACTCGTCGCGCGGCAGCTCGAGCCCTACCTGGCCGAGCTGCTCGGCGCGAACGACGGCCGCGGCGGCGCGGCGAAGACGGGCCGCTGAGGTGCGGTTCCCCGGCGGGCGTTTCGCGATCCAGGTCGCCGGGATCTCCGGTCCCGCCGACCTCGCCGCGGCGGTCGGCGGCGGGGCGACGCACGTCGGCTTCCCGCTGCGGCTTCCGATCCACTCCGAGGACTGCGATCCCCGCGAGGCGGCGGCGCTGATCGCCACGCTTCCGGCCGGCGTTGAGCCGGTCCTGATCACCTACCTCGAGACCGCGCGCGAGATCGCGGAACTGGCGCGCGAGGTCGGAGCCCGCACGGTGCAGCTGCACGGCGACCCGGCGCCGGACGAGGTCGCGACGCTGCGGCAGCTCGCGCCGGGGCTCGCGGCCTGGGCGGCGCTGGTGGTCGGCGCGTTACCGGAGCCGCTCCTGCTGACGCGGCTCGAGCGTCTTGCGCCGCTGGTGGACGCCTTCGTCACCGACACCTTCGATCCCCGCACCGGGGCGCGCGGCGCGACCGGGCGGACGCACGACTGGAGCGTCAGCGCGCGGCTCGCGGCCCGCTCGCCGCGGCCGCTGATCCTGGCCGGCGGATTGACGCCGGAGAACGTCGCCGACGCGGTCGCGGCGGTCCGCCCGGCCGGCGTCGACGCGCACACCGGCGTCGAGGACGCCGCGGGAAGGAAGGACCCGGCGCGCGTCCGCGCCTTCGTCGAGGCCGCGCTCGCCGCCGCGCGCCGCGAGGGGCTGGCCGCGTGAACCGGATCGGGATCGACCTCGGCGGCACCAAGATCGAAGCGATCGCGCTGGCCCCCGACGGAACCGAACTGGCGCGCCGGCGCGTGCCGACGCCCCGCGGCGACTACGACGCCACGCTGGCGGCGCTCGCGGAGCTGGTCCACGGCTTCGAGCACCAGGTGATGGCGCGCTGCCGGGTCGGGATCGGGATGCCGGGCGCGATCTCCCCGGCGACCGGGCTGGTGAAGAACGCGAATTCCACCTGGCTCAACGGCCGGCCGTTCCGGCGCGACGTGGAGCGCGCGCTCGGCCGCCCGGTCGCGCTGGCCAACGACGCCAACTGCTTCGCGCTGTCGGAGGCGACCGACGGCGCGGGGGCGGGGGCGCGCGTCGTCTTCGGCGTGATCCTCGGGACGGGGGTCGGCGGCGGGATCGTCGTCGACGGCCGGCTGCTCGACGGCCCCAACTCGATCGCCGGCGAGTGGGGGCACAACCCCCTCCCCTGGCCGGAGGACGACGAGCGGCCCGGGCCTGCCTGCTACTGCGGACGGTCCGGCTGCATCGAGACCTTCCTCTCCGGGCCGGGGCTGGCGCGCGACCACGCGCGCGCCGAGGCGCTGCTGGAGAGCGAGTCGCTCCCGTCGACCGAGATCGCGGCGCGGGCCGCGGCCGGCGACGCCGGCTGCGGGCGCGCGCTCGTGCGCTACGAGCAGCGGCTCGCCCGCGCGCTGGCCCACGTGATCAACCTGCTCGACCCGCACGCGATCGTGCTCGGCGGCGGGCTCTCGGCCCTGCCGTCGCTCTACGAGCGGGTCCCCGCGCTCTGGTCGCGCTGGATCTTCTCCGATCGCGTCGAGACCCGGATCCTTCCGCCGCGGCACGGCGACGCCAGCGGCGTGCGCGGCGCGGCCTGGCTGGCGGCCACGGCGCGGCGGCGCTAGACGCGCCGGAGCGCTGGCCCGTACTCTGTACGAGCGCTTCGCGCGCCGCCGGAGGACCCGCCGATGACGATCCGTGCCCTGGCCGCCGTCCTGCTGTGCTCTTTCGCGATCACCCCGCTCCGGGCCGAAGCTCCGGCCGCCGCTCCCGGCGACAACATCCAGCTGACGATCACCGTCACGGCCGAGCGGGACGGGAAGGTCGAACAGTCCAAGACCTTCGCCCTCGTGTGCCGCGACGGCGAGTCGACCCAGCTGTCCGTCGGCAATCGCGTGCCGATCCCGGCGACGACCGTCAACCCCGACGCGGGCAAGGACGCCGCGCCGGTCACCAGCTACACCTACCAGAACGTCGGGTTCCTCGCCGACCTGCGCTGCGGCCGCCTGAAGGACGGGCGGATCACGGTCAAGGGCGGGTGCGACGACTCGTCGCTGCGTGGGACCGCGCCGGGCGCGCCGGGCCAGCCGATCGTCACGACCTTCCGCCAGGAGATCGACGTCCTGCTCGCGCCCGGCAAGCCGCTGACCGTCGCGCGCTTTTCCGACATGAAGGGGCAGACGACGTCGCTGACGATCGAGGCGAAGCCGCTCGACTGACACGCTCGAACGGATCTCCCCGAAAAGGAGTGGGCCCCGGCCGGGGGGATCGGCCAGGGCCCGAGGGTGCGGAGGTCCCGAAGAGGAGAGGGGTCTGGGTCGCGTGCGTCCTTTCCGAGCCGCGGGTCCGGAGGGTCGGGCCACTCCGGGGTGCTGGGGGCGGCTCTCGGTGTCGCACTTCCCTAATACAACCCCCGTGCCACGACGCGCGGCGCCGGCAAGTCGTTTCCGGGCAGCGGGTTCGGACGCGCGGACGGGAAGGCGGGCCGGACCTTCGGGGCGCCGGGTGTCCGAGGATCGGTCAGGGCGACCGGACGCTGGCCGGACCCGCTCCGGCGCGCCCCGGAAAACCGGCTACGGACCCGGCTCCGGGTCGATCCAGCGGCCCTTGGCGCGGATCAGGTCGACCAGCTTCTGCGGCGCCTCGGCCGACGGGACGTCGCGTTCGACGAGGTCCCGGCCGACGAACAGTGCGACCTTCCCCGCCCCCCAGCCGACGTAGCCGAAGTCGGCGTCGGCCATCTCGCCGGGGCCGTTCACGACGCACCCCATCACCGCGATCTTCAGCTTCAGGTGGGCGGTGAGCTGGCGCACCCTCTCGGTCGTCTCCTCGAGCTCGAAGAGGGTCCGGCCGCACGACGGGCAGGCGATGTAGTCGGCCCGCTCCAGCCGGCGGCGCGCGGCCTGCAGCACGTCGTGGAGCAGCTTCGCCGTCACGGCCGGGTCGGGCCCCGCCGGCATCCGCACCGCGTCGCCGATCCCGTCGAGGAGCAGCGAGCCGAGCCGTCCCGCGACGCCGACGCGCCGGTCCTCGTCCGCCGCCGCGGGCCGGTCGGAGAGCACGATCGGGGCACGCGAGCCGGCACGGTCGAGGCCGGCCGCGAGCAGCCGGTACGACTCGATCGGGGCGGCCCCGGGGCCGAGTTCCAGGCCGGCCATCACGCCTGGGGCGAGTCCGGCCACGGCGCTGGCGAAGCGCGCGATCGCCGCCCCGGCCGGACCTTCGGGCGAGCCGTCGCAGCGCAGCAGCAGCGCGACCGGCAGGCCGCGCCCCGCGGCGGCCGACCCCGCGAGGTCCTCGCCGTCGTCGACGACGAGCGTCAGCCGGTCCACGCGCGAGGCCCACGCGGCGCGGCGCGACGCGGCCGCTTCACGCGCCGCCGCGCCCGCCAGCGTCAGCCCCCGGGCCAGGACGCCCGCGGGGAACTGCGCCAGGAACGCGATGGCCGCCTCCAGCGCCGCCGGGTCGGCCACCAGCACGTCGACCGCCTCGACCGGCGGGCGCAGCGCCAGGAGCGCCGCGGCTTCGCGGGCCCCGCCGGGCGGGACCAGCAGCTCGACCCGCGGCACCTCGTCCCCGCCGAAGGCGATCGGCCCGGCCTCGACGCGCGCGGCCGGGCGCCGGACCGGATCGAGCGGATCGCGCCGCTCGATCACCTCGACCGGCGGCGCCGGGGCGCCGTCGGTCTCGAACGGCGCGCTGAACTGGCGGACCAGTTCGCGGGCCACCGGAATCTCGTTCACCGGGTCCTCGGTCAGCGACACGCGGACCGTGTCTCCCAGCCCGTCCGCCAGCAGGGTCGCGATCCCCGAGGCCGACTTGATCCGCCCCTCGTCGCCCCCGCCGGCCTCGGTCACGCCGAGGTGCAGTGGGTAGGGCCGGTGCTCGCGGTCGAGCCGCTCGACCAGCAGGCGGTAGGCGCGCACCATCACCTGCGGGTTGCTGGCCTTCATCGAGATCACGATGTCGTGAAAGCCCCGGTCCTCGCAGATCCGCACGAACTCCAGCGCCGACTCGACCATCCCCAGCGGGCTGTCGCCGAAGCGGTGCACGATCCGGTCGGAGAGCGAGCCGTGGTTGGTGCCGATGCGGAGCGCCGTGCCGCGCTCCTTCGCCCGGTCGACCAGCGGCGCGAACAGCTCGTAGACCCGCTGCAGGTCGTCGTCCCACCGCGCGTCGTCGTACGGCTCGCCCTTGAGGCTCTTGCGGTCGGCGAAGTTGCCGGGGTTGACGCGCACCTTCTCGACCAGCTCGACCACCGCGAGCGCCAGGCTCGGCGTGAAGTGGATGTCGGCGACCAGCGGGACCGTCACCCCGTCCTGCGCCAGCCGCCGCCGGATCTCCGGCAGCGCCTCCGCGTCGGGCTTGGACGGGACCGTGACCCGCACGATCGCGCAGCCGGCGCGGGCCAGCGCCGCGGCCTGGGCCGCCGTCGCCGCGGCGTCGGCGGTGCGGGTCGTGGTCATCGACTGGACCGCCACCGGGTGGCGGCCGCCGACGATCACGTCGCCGATCGCCACCTCGCGCGCGAGGCGCCGGATCGCGCGCGGCACGAAGAGCGCCGGCGCGCCGGGTCGGTCAGAAGGCATACATGTCGGCGCCGCGGTCGAGCATCTTGATCTGCCGCTCCCACTGGTAGCGCAGGATCAGCATGATCCGGAAGGTCACGTCCGCGATCCGCCGGTTGGGGCTCTTCCAGTCCTTTTCCAGCCGGATCCAGGACTGGTAGAGCGGCTTGGCGCCGAAGTACTTCTGCGGCAGGTCCCAGCGCCCGTCCTTCTGCTGCTGCGCGACCAGCCACTCCAGGTAGCCCATCAGGATCGGGTAGCGGTTGATCAGGCCCAGCCGCGCGAACTGCTCGAGCAGGTAGAACAGCTCCTCGAGGTTCCCCTTCTCGGTGTACTCCTCGATCGGGCGCAGCTGGATGCCGAAGCTGCGCGGGATCGAGCCGCGCGCCGTGCGGATCGAGCCGATGTCGTAGCCCAGGTCCTGGTAGTCCGGGGACAGGACGTAGTCGAAGATCTTCTTGAGGATGTTCCGCGCCCGCTGCGAGTCGAGCATCATCGGCACGTGCGCGAAGGTCCGCAGGATGTAGATGTCGGGGATGAAGACGTAGTGCTCGCGGAAGGCCTCGGGCCGGAGCTGCGGCAGGCCGACCCCGACGTGCTCGACGGGACGGCGCGAGACCGGGTCGCTGACGAACGACATGACGTTGTTCATCAGCTCCTCGACCGCGTCGAGGACCTTGTCTTCGAGGTAGCCGCCGCGCGCCAGCAGCGGCAGGGCCGCGATCTTGAGCAGCCAGCGGTAGTGCCGCTCGCGCAGCGGGTCCTGCTTGACCTGGGCCTTGAACTCGAAGAGCGGGATCTCCTTCTTGTGGGTCAGGAAGCTCTTGAGCATCTTGGCGGCGTTGCGGACCTCTTTCGACTCGCGGTCCCAGGTCAGCTCGTAGAGCCACCAGAGCGTGCGCTCGGTCGAGCGCTCGTTCTTGCGCGGGTCGCCACCCAGGGCGACCCCGCCCCAGGAGCCGTCCTGGCGCTGGTAGCGCATCTCCTGCCGCGCCGTCGGCCAGGCCAGGCACTCGGCCTTGAGCTTGGCGACGTTGGGGTCGGCCACGGTCAGGTTGTGCAGCTCGGTCAGCAGGCGGAACTTGAGCGGCGCGCCGGCGTTGAGCACCAGCCACTCCGAGGGATCCGCACGCATCGGCGACTTCCAGTCGGCCATCCTGTCCCTCTCCGCGGCCGGGCGCTCAGGCCGAGCGCAGCCGCGCGGCCGGGGCGTGCGGGCGCCCGCCGGCCATCATCTGGGCGAAGCGACCGAACAGGTCCCACGCGTCGTGGGGCCCGGGCGCCGCCTCGGGGTGGTACTGCACGCTGAAGAACGGCAGCTCGCGGTGGGCCAGCCCCTCCACGGTCCCGTCGTAAAGGCTGCGGTGCGTGACCTCGACCGATTCGGGCAGCCCCTCGTCCGCGACCGCGTAGCCGTGGTTCTGCGAGGTGATCGCGACCGCCCCGGTCCGCTCGTCGCGCACCGGGTGGTTGATCCCGCGGTGCCCGAACTTGAGCTTGAAGGTCGTACCCCCCAGCGCGTGGGCCGCGAGCTGGTGCCCGAGGCAGATCCCGAAGATCGGCAGCTTGCCGAGCAGGGCGCGGATCGTCTCGATCTGGAAGCGGCAGACCGCCGGGTCTCCCGGCCCGTTGGAGAGGAAGACGCCGTCGGGCCGGAGCGCGAGCGCCTCGGAGGCGGAGGTGTGGGCCGGCACGACCGTCAGGCGGAAGCCGGCGTCGGCCAGGAGCCGCAGCATGTTGCGCTTGGCGCCGTAGTCGAAGGCCACCACGTGCGGGCCGTGGGCCGGGGCCTCGCTGGCGGGCCCGAGCAGGCCCGAGCGCCCCTCGCGCCAGGCGTGCGCGCGCTCGCAGGTCACGCGCGACACCAGGTCCTGGTCGCCGATCGCGGGAGCGGAGCGCGCGCGGGCGACCGCGGCCTCCGCGCCGGAGCCGTCGGTCGCGAGGAAGCCGCGCATCACCCCGGCCGCGCGCAGGTGCCGCGTCAGGGCGCGGGTGTCGAGCCCGGTGATCCCGACCACCCCGGCCGAGACCAGGTATTGCGCGAGGTCGCCGTCGGCCCGCCACGAGGAGGAGCCGGTGCAGCCGTCGCGGACGATCAGGCCCGCGGCCTGCACCCGGTCCGACTCGGGGTCCTGGGCGTTGATCCCGGTGTTCCCGACGTGCGGCACGGTCAGGCAGACCAGCTGGCCCGCGTAGGACGGGTCGGTCAGGATCTCCTGGTAGCCCGTCATCCCGGTGTTGAAGACGACTTCCCCGGCGACCCCGCCCGCCGCACCGAACCTTTTCCCGTGGAAGACGCGGCCGTCTTCCAGGGCGAGGATGGAATCCATCGAGCGCTCCGGTCCCGGCGCGCGCCCCCGCGGCAGGCGAAAGTGAGGCCAAGGGCGATCCGGCGCTGGTCGAATCGGGGGATGGTAGCGGACGCGGGCGGGCTCCGGCAACCTCCACCGCCGGCAGCCGTAAGTGCTGACCCGGCGCGGATTGACACCCCCCGGGGGGGCTGGTAGGATCCCCGACTTCGCCCCCTGCCGGCGTGCGAGCGCCGCGCGGGGGGATGCCGTCCGCCCGGCGCGGACGGGCGAAGTAGCAGGCGCGTAGCTCAGTGGGAGAGCGCTACCTTGACACGGTAGAGGTCGGCGGTTCGAAACCGCCCGCGCCTACCAGTCCCGGGGCCCGGACAACGGGCCTTCCCCTGCGAAAAACCGGGGACGCGGCCGGGGCTGGGCCGACACATCGGGACGAGGGAGCGGCTCCGTGAGCGCACAGGTCGACATCACGCTGCCCGACGGCCGGGTCGAGCGGGTCCCCGAAGGGTCCCCCGCCTCGGACCTCGCGGCGCGGATCGGCCCCCGCCTCGCCAGCGCGGCGATCGCGGCGCGCGTGGACGGCGCGCTGCGCGACATGTCCTTCCCGCTCGCCGCCCCCGCGCACGTCTCGTTCGTGCTCCCGGCCGACCCCGATGCGCTGGAGATCCTCCGGCACACCACCAGCCACGTCATGGCCCAGGCGGTCAAGGAGCTGTTCCCCGACGCGAAGATCGCGCAGGGCCCGGCGATCGAGGACGGTTTCTACTACGACTTCCGCCGCGAGCAGCCGTTCACCGACGAGGACCTGCCGCGGATCGAGGAGCGGATGCGCGAGATCGTGGCGCGCGCCCTGCCGATCCGCCGCCACGAGGTCTCGAAGGAGCAGGCGCTCGAGATCTTCGGCGCCGAGCAGGAGCCCTACAAGCTCCACTTCGTCCGCGAGAAGAGCGGCCCCGTCGCCTCGTACTACCAGCAGGGGGAGTTCCGCGACTTCTGCCTCGGACCGCACCTCCCGAGCACGGCGCGGCTGGGCGCGTTCAAGCTGCTCTCGGTCGCCGCGGCCTACTGGCTGGGGAGCGAGAAGAACGAGACGATGTGGCGGATCTACGGCACCGCCTTCCCCACCAAGGCGGAGCTGGACGCCTACCTGACGCGGCTGGAGGAGGCGAAGAAGCGCGATCACCGCCGCCTGGTCCGCGAGCTCGACCTGGTCTCGATCCAGGACCTCGCCGGCAGCGGGTTCGTCTTCTGGCACCCGCGCGGCAGCGTCGTGCGCCACGAGATCGAGTCGTTCCTGCGCGAGGAGCTGAAGCGCCGGCGCTACGTCTTCGTCAACACGCCGCACATCGCGCGCGACACGCTGTTCAAGACCTCCGGCCACGCCGACTACTACCGCGACAACATGTACATGCTGCGGACGGCGGACGAGGAGGAGTACTTCCTCAAGCCGATGAACTGCCCCGGCCACATCCTGATCTACGGCTCGCGCGGCCGTTCCTACCGCGAGCTGCCGATCCGGATGGCCGAGCTGGGGACGGTCTACCGCTACGAGCGCTCGGGAGTGGTCCACGGGCTGTTCCGCGTGCGCGGCTTCACCCAGGACGACGCCCACGTCTTCTGCCGGCCGGACCAGATCGTGGACGAGGTCGACGACTGCCTCGACCTGGTCGACGTGATCTTCCGGACCTTCGGCTTCGCCGACCTGCACTACGAGCTGTCGATCTGGGACCCGAAGCACCCCGAGAACTACATCGGCAGCGCCGAGCAGTGGTCGGGCGCCGAGGCCGCGCTGGTCGAGGCCCTGACCCGCCGCGGGCTGACCTACAAGCGCTTCGAGGGCGAGGCCGCGTTCTACGGCCCCAAGATCGACGTCAAGGTCGTCGACGCGATCGGCCGGCCGTGGCAGCTCTCGACCGTGCAGTTCGACTTCAACCTGCCGGGGCGGTTCGACATCTCGTTCGTCGACCAGGACGGGCAGCACAAGGCGCCGGTCATGGTCCACCGCGCCATCCTGGGCTCGATCGAGCGCTTCTTCGGGATCCTCGTCGAGCACTTCGCCGGCAACTTCCCGGCCTGGCTGGCGCCGGTGCAGGCCAAGGTGCTGCCGGTGTCCGACAAGGTCATGGAGTACGCCGAGTCGGTCCACCGCTCGCTGCTCGAGGCCGGGCTGCGCGCCGATCTCGACCGCCGCCCGGAGAAGGTCGGCGCCAAGATCCGCGACGCCGAGCTGGAGAAGATTCCCTACATGCTGGTCGTCGGTCCCCGCGAGGCGGAGGCCGGCACCGTGTCGCTGCGCGTGCATCACCAGGGCGATCAGGGGTCGGTCCCGGTCGGGGCCTTCCTCGAGCGGGCGAAGACCGCGATCGCGGCGCGCAGCCTGACCCCCTGATTCGCCACCGACCCGGCACCACAGGAGCACCGCCATGCCGAAGATGAAGACCCACCGGGGCGCCGCCAAGCGGATCCGGACCACCGCGTCCGGCAAGCTCAAGCGCTCCAAGGCCTACAAGAGCCACATCCTGACCAAGAAGGACAGCAAGCGCCGGCGCCACCTGGACACGGAGACCTTCATCTCCGACGCCGACGAGAAGAGCTTCAAGCGGATGCTGCCCTACGGGCGCCCCTGACGGGCGGAGCCTCCGCACCGTGACCCCGCCCGAAGCCGGTCTCCCCCGTCCGGCCAGGGTGAGAAAGGAGAACCACCATGCGCGTGAAACGGGGTACGAACCGGCGTGACCGCCGGCGCAAGATCCTGGCCCGGGCCAAGGGCTACTACCTTTCGAAGCACAACTGCTACCGGATCGCGAAGCTGCAGGTCGACCGCTCGCTGCTCTTCGCGTACGCCGGGCGCAAGCAGAAGAAGCGCCACTTCCGGGCGCTGTGGATCACCCGCATCGGCGCCGCCGCGCGCGAGAACGGGATTTCCTACAGCCGCCTGATGAATGGCCTCAAGCGGGCCGGGATCGAGCTCGACCGCCGCGTGCTGGCGGATCTCGCGCTGACCCAGCCCCAGGCCTTCACGGACCTCGTCGGCAAGGCGCGCGCCGCGCTCGCCTGAGCGTTACGGCGGCCCCTCTCGTCTATCGCCTCGCCGTGACCGCCGGCCTCGAGCCGGCGGCCGCGGCCGAGGTCTGCCGTCTTGGCGGACCCGAGCCGCTCTCGGCGGCGCGGGGCGCGGTGCGGGTCCCGGGCGACCTGGAACTGGGCGCACGGCTCGCGCTGGGTCTGCGCACGGCGCCGCGCGTCGTGCTGGAACTGGCCGCGGCGCTCCCGGGCGAGGCGGAAGGGTTCCAGCCCGAACTGGCCCGGATCGCCTGGGAGGAGTGGCTGCCGCGCGAGGTGCCCTGGGCCGTCCGGGTGACGGGCACCACGGAGGAGCTGCGCTCGCCGCTCCACACCGCGCGGCTGGTCAAGGACTCGATCCGGGATCGGTTCACAGCGCGGGGCCTGGCGTGCCCTCCCGTCGATCCGCGCGGGGCGCGGGTGCTGGTCGATTTCCGGCTGGAGCGCGGCGGGGCGTCGGCCGGGATCGACCTGGGCGGGCACAGCCTGCACGCGCGCGGGACCGGCCGGCAGGGGGCGGCGCCGCTGCGCGAGGACGTCGCCGCGGGGCTCGCGCTGCTGGCCGGCGTCGACCCCGAGCGCCCGCTGCTCGATCCGTTCTGCGGCACGGGCACGATGATCGCTGAAGCGGCCGCGCTGGCGCTGGGGATCCCCCCTCAGCGGCCGCCGGCGACGCTCGCGGTTTCGTTGCTCCTACCGTTCACCAGCCTCCCGCTGGACGAACTCGCGCGGGAGCTGCGGCCGGAGCGGATCCCGCTGCACGCGCCGTTCCTCGCCTCCGATCGCAACCCGCGCGCGCTGGCCGAGGCCCGCGCCGCGCTCGAGAGCCAGGGGCTGGCCCGACACGTCGAGCTGGAATGCGCCGAGGTCGAGACCGTGGAGCCGCCCGACGGGCCGGGGCTCGCGCTGACGAACCCGCCGTGGGGGCTGCGGCTCGCCGACGAGGCCGCGGGGGCGTGGCGCGGGCTCGGGACGCTGGCGCGGCAGCGGCTCTCGGGCTGGACGATCGCCGCGCTGTCGGGGAACCCCGCGATCACGCGGCACCTCGGCTTCAAGGCGGAGCGCCGCATCCCGCTGACGGTCAGCGGGATCGAGGCGCGGCTGCTCGTCTACACCGTGCGGTCCGCCCCTAGAGGCTGATCTCGGCGACCGCCACCGGGTGGATGATCCTCGTTAATACGTCGGGCGCTCAATCACTTGGGCGCCCGATTCTTATTTCTCTGCAAGTTGCTGCATCCCGTTCCATCCGGCTGCATCCCATACCCACTCGGCTGGGGCACAGGTTGGGCACGATTCCGGGATCGGG
>CAYZDB010000073.1:0-11311 GCA_964476985.1 uncultured Acidobacteriota bacterium
GTTCGGGCTCCGGCGGGCGGTCGTCGAACCGGATCGCCTGGATCACGAGCAGCAGCACGAGGACCGCGTGGACCGCGACCGACACGGCGAGCCCGGCCCAGGGGCTGCGGTCGGGCGCGGGATCGACCAGCGGCGAGCGGTCGAAGAGCGAGGGTCCGGTCACGCCACCGCCCCATCCGCGAGCGCCGCCGCGAGGTCGTGGAACTCGATCCGCCACGACCGGATCGGGAGGTCGCGCCACGCCGGGTGCACGGCGTTGGTCAGCAGCACCGCGACCAGCGGTCGGCGCGGATCGACGAAGAACGACACCCCCGTGAACCCGACGTGACCGACGGCGCTCGGACCGAACGCGCTCCCGGCGGGAGCCTTGGGCGCGGCGGCGGACTGGAAACCGAGCGTGTACGCGTCGCGGGCCCCCGTGACGCGCGGCGTCAGGAAGCGGTGGACGGCGGAGGGCGAGAAGAGCGGGAGCGCTCCGGCGCAGGCCGAGGCCAGCCGGAAGACCGCGCCCGCGGTCCCGAACAGCCCGGCGTGGCCGGCGACGCCGCCGAGAAAGGCCGCGTTGCCGTCGTGGACCACGCCCCGCAGCGGGACGGCCGGGCCCGGGACGCCGTCGTGCCGTCCGCCGGCGCCGCCCGCCAGGTCCGCTTCGCGGCGGCGCCCGGTCTCGGTCGGGGCCGTGCGCGCGCGGTCCGGCGCCGCGATCGGCCCGAACCTGCAGTCCCGCGGCTCGAGGCCGAGCGGCTCGCGCACGAGGCGCGCGAAGAGGGCGTCGAGCCGCTCGCCCGTCGCGCGCTCGCAGGCGATCGCGGCGAGGATCGCGCCGAGGTCGGAGTAGCGCGGCTCCCCCTCGCCGGCACCCCCCGCCGGCGGGAGCGCGGCGATCGCGGCGGCCACGCTCTCCGGCGTCGCGTCGGCCGCGCCGCGGTAGAGCGGGTGCCACGCCGGCAGCCCGGCGTCGTGTGCCAGGAGCGCGGACAGGCTCGGGGTCCGGCCGGCGTAGCCGGCCAGTTCGGGCAGCAGCGCGTCGAGCGGGGTGTCGAGGTCGAGCCGGCCGAGGTCGGCCAGCCGCGCGGCCACGGCCGCGGTGACGAGCGGCTTGGTCAGGCTCGCCAGGTCGTAGAGCGCCTCGCCGGCGGCGGGCAGCGGTTCTTCGTCCGGCCGCAGGGCGAGGCGGCCGGCGGCGGCCCGCCAGCGGGGCTCGGCGCCGGGCGGACCGACCGCGACCGCGCACCCGGGCCAGTCGCCCCGCGCAGCGTGGAACCGGGCCCACGCTTCGAGGCGCGGAAGCTCTCCCGGTCCGGGGACGGCGGCGCTCATCGGGCGTGTCTCACCGTGGACTCGGTCGGTCTCCCCCGGCTCGCGCCGCGGACGGCCGCGCCGCCCTCGGGCGGCCGGGTCAGGCTTCGGCGCTCTCGCCGAACCGGATCGGGATCACGCCGCGCGGCGAGCTGCGGACGAACTCGACCAGCTGGCGCACCTCGGGGACCTGCCCCCATCTCGACTCGACCTCCGCCAGCGCCTGCTCGCGGCGCAGCTGGGGGCTGAAGATCCGGCGCACCGCCTGGTCCAGCGACTCGATCAGCTCCTTGCCGAACCCCTTGCGGACGAGCCCGATCTTGTTCACGCCGTAGCAGTGTGCGCGGTTCCCGACCGTCGTGCAAAACGGCATCGCGTCGCGGGTGATCACGGAGTACCCGCCGATGAAGGCGTGCGGCCCGATCCGGCAGAACTGGTGCACGCCGGAGAAGGCCCCGACGGTGGCGAAGTCGCCGACCTCGATGTGTCCACCCAGCGTCGCGCCGTTGACGAACAGCACGCCGTTGCCGACCTGGCAGTCGTGCGCGATGTGCGTCCCGACCATGAACAGGCCGTTGCTGCCGATCCGGGTCACGTTCCCGCCGTGCTCGCTGCCGCGGTGGATCGTGCAGCTCTCGCGGAAGGTGTTGTGGTCGCCGATCACCAGCTCGCTCGGCTCGCCGCGGTACTTGAGGTCCTGCGGCCGCACGCCGATCGTGCTGTAGGGCCCGACAATGTTCCCCTTCCCCATCGTGGTCCGGCCGTCGACGATCGCGTGCGGCCCGATCCAGCAGTCGTCGCCGATCACCGCCTCGGGCCCGACCATCGCGAACGGGGCGACGGTGACGCGCTCGCCCAGCCGCGCGTCCGGATGGACCACCGCCCGCGGGTCGATCCCCTGGATCCACTCGATCATCGCGCGGCCTCCTTCCGGTCCAGCATGTGGGAGCGGATGATCGCCTCGGCCGCGACCTCCGTCCCGACCCGCGCGATCCCCTTCATCTTGGCGGCGCGCGGGCGGAGCTGCAGCACGTCGATCTCCAGCCGCAGCACGTCGCCCGGGCCGACCGGCCGGCGGAAACGCGCCTCGTCGATCCCGGTGAAGTAGACCAGCCGCTGGGCGCGCTCGGGGACCTCGTGGAGAACGAGCGCCGCCGCCGCCTGGGCCAGGGCTTCGATGATCAGCACCCCCGGCATCACCGGCATCCCCGGGAAGTGCCCCTGGAAGTACGGCTCGTTCGCGGAGACGCACTTGAGCCCGACGATCCGCTGCCGCGGCTCGAGCTCGACGATCCGGTCGACGAGCAGAAACGGGTAGCGGTGAGGCAGCATCTCAATGATTTTCTGGATGTCGAACACCGTCTTCACTCTCGATCTCCTTCCGCCGGGCCGGCGCCGCCCATGACGCGGCGCCACAGCTCGGGCAGCCGGGCCTGGATCGCCACCATCCGGCGCCAGCGCCGCATCGGCTGGGCCGGGATGCCGGCCACCATCTGCCCCCCCTCGAGGTCGCTCAGCACCGCCGACTTGGCGGCGACGATCGCGCGATCCCCGACCACGCGATGGTCGGCGACCCCCGACTGGCCGCCCATCAGCACGCCGCGGCCCAGCCGGGAGCTGCCGGCCACCCCGCTCTGGGCCGCCAGCATCGAGTCCGGCCCGACCTCGACGTTGTGCGCGATCTGGACGAGGTTGTCGAGCCGGGCCCGGTCGTGCAGCCGCGTCTCGCCGAAGGTGGCGCGGTCGATCGTGGCGTTGGCCCCGACCTCGCAGTCCTCGCCGATCACGGCCCGCCCGAGGTGCGGCACGCGCAGCGCGCGGCCGGCCTCGTCGAAGGCGTGGCCGAACCCGGGCGAGCCGACGACGGCCCCGGCCAGGAGCGTCGTGCGCGCACCGATCACCGTCCGCGGGTAGACCACGACCCGGGGGTGGAGCGTGACGTCGTCCCCCAGCTCGACCTCGTCGAGCAGCACGCAGCCGGGCCCGACCAGCACGCGGTCGCCGAGCCGGCAACGGTCGCCGATCACGGCGCAGGGTCCGATCGTGACCTCCGCGCCGAGCGCGACCTCGCGCCCGACGACCGCGGTCGGGTGCACGCCCGGCGCCGGCCGCGGCTGCGGGTGCAGCAGGCCGATCGCGCGCGCGAAGGCCGCCTTGGGCGCCGCGGCGACCAGCAGCGCGCGCCCGGCCAGCTCGCCGGCCGCGGCCTCGGGCACCAGCAGCGCGCCGGCGCGCGAGGCCCGGGCGCGGGCCGCGAACCGGGGGTCGTAGTGCGCGGCCAGCGCGTCCGGACCCGCCCCCTCCAGGTCGGCTGCGCACGCGACGACGACCCCCTCCGGGCCCCGGTAGTCCGCACCGAGGGCCGCGGCGAGCTCGGCCGCGCGCCAGGACCGGGAGGAGTACGGAATCACTTCGCGCCGGACGCCGGGGCCGCCGCCGGCTTCGACGCGTCGATCGCCTTGATCAGGTCGTCGGTCACGTCGATCGAGGGCGAGAAGTACGGGGCGACCTCGGCCGGCAGCAGGATCGTGTAGCCCTTCTCCTTGCCGTACGCGCCGACCGCGGCGAGCACCGCGCGCTGCCACTGCTGCTGGGCCTGCTCGGCCTCGAGCTGCAGCTCGCGGGACGCCGACTTCTGCGCCCCCTCCAGCTCGAGCTGCTTGCGCTCGATCTGCATCAGCAGGTCCTTGCGCTTGTCCTCGGTCATGCTGACGGCGCCGGCCGCGAACTGGTCCTGCAGCTTCTTCAGGTCGTCCTGGGTCTTCTGGAGCTCGCCGCGCTTCTTTTCCTGGAGCGCGTTCAGGCGGGCCTGGATCCGCGCCCCCTCGGCGGTCTCGGTGGTGATGCGCTGGGGGTCGAAGACCCCGATCTTGGGCGCGGCCTGGGCGTGGACGGGCAGCGAGGCCAGCGTGACGACGGCCGCGACGACGAGGCCCAGGGCGAGGGGGACGAGCTTCCTGGCGGTCATGTATCGCTCCTTTGCGGTGTCCGGGAAGAGGCGGACGCCGGCCCCGGGCCGGCGGCAGCGGCCAAACGGCGGGATTCTAGCCCGAAACCGCGGGGAGCGCGCCCGGCCGGGGCTCCGGGCGGGCCCGGCGGGACCGCCGCGGACCGCCCGGAAACCGCCGGGGCTAGACGGCCATCAGCGCGTTGCGGAACGCCAGCTGGCCATCCTCGCCGACGAGGATCTCGATTCCACCCTGCCCCTGGATCTCGCCCTCGAAGATCTTCTCGGAGATCCGGTCCTCGATGTGGCGCTGGATCGCGCGCCGCAGCGGGCGGGCCCCCAGCCGGCGGTCCGAGCAGGTGTTGTCGACCAGCCAGCGGAAGACCTCCGGCCGGGCGGTCAGGCGGATCCCCTTGTCGGCGAGCACGCCGTTGAGCTGCTCGATCATCAGGGACGAGATCGTCATCAGGTCCTCGTCCGTCAGCGGGTCGAAGACGATGATCTCGTCGATGCGGTTGATGAACTCGGGGAGCAGCCGCTGGCGCACCACGGACAGCACCTGGTCCCGGGTGTCCTTGACGGTCTCGGCCCACTTGGCCGAGCCGAACCCCAGCCGCGCCTTGTTGGCCAGCTCGGACGAGCCGAGGTTGCTGGTCATGATGATGATCGTGTTCTTGAAGTCGATCGTGTCGCCGTACGCGTCGGTGATCTGCCCGTCGTCGAGGACCTGGAGCAGGATGTTCAGGACGTCGTCGTGGGCCTTCTCGATCTCGTCGAGCAGGAGCACCGAGTAGGGCTGGCGCTTGATCCGCTTGGTGAGCTGGCCGCCCTCCTCGTGGCCGACGTAGCCCGGGGGCGAGCCGATCATCTTGGCGACGGCGTGCTTCTCCATGTACTCCGACATGTCGAAGCGGACCATCGACTTCTCGTCGCCGAACAGGAACTCGGCCAGGGTCTTGGCCAGCTCGGTCTTCCCGACGCCGGTCGGGCCGAGGAAGATGAACGAGCCGACCGGCCGGCGCGGGCTCTTGAGCCCGGCGCGCGAGCGGCGGATCGCCTTGGAGAGCGCCTGGATCGCGTCGTGCTGCCCGACGACCCGCTGGTGGAGGTACTCCTCCATGTGCAGCAGGCGGTCCATCTCCTCGGCCTGCACGCGCGTCACCGGGATCCCGGTCCACTTGGCGATCACTTCCTCGACGTCCGCCCGGTCGACCTCGATCGGCGTCGCGGCCGCGCGCTCGGCCTGGCTGCGCAGCGCGTCGGCCTTCTCGCGCAGCGCGACCTCCTTGTCGTGCCAGGTCACGGCCTCGTCGAAGTCCTTGCGGGCCAGCGCGGCCTTCATTCCCTCGACCGCGCGCTGGATCTCGCGCTCGACGTCGCGCAGCGCGCGGTACGAGGTGCGCTTGCGCAGCTTGGCCCAGGCCCCGGCCTCGTCGATCACGTCGATCGCCTTGTCCGGGAGGAAGCGGTCGGTGATGTAGCGGTTGGACTGGAAGACCGAGGCGCGGACCGCCTCGTCGGTGAACTTGACGCCGTGGAAGCGCTCGTAGCGCTCCTTGATCCCCATCAGCACGCCGATCGTCTCGTCCTCGCTGGGCGGGTGGACGTTGATCGGCTGGAAGCGCCGGACCAGGGCCCGGTCGCGCTCGATGTGCTTGTGGTAGTCGCGCGGGGTGGTGGCCCCGATGCACTGGACCTCGCCGCGCGACAGGGTGGGCTTGAGGATGTTGGCGGCGTCGAGCGAGCCCTCGGCCGAGCCGGCCCCGATCAGGGTGTGAATCTCGTCGATGAACAGGATCACGTCGCGCGCCGAGATCAGCTCCTGGATGATCCCCTTGAGCCGCTCCTCGAACTGGCCGCGGTACTTGGTCCCGGCCACGACCAGCGAGAGGTCGAGCGCCAGGATCCGCTTGCCGGTCAGGGACGGCGGCACGTCGCCGCCGACGATCCGCGTCGCCAGTCCCTCCACGATCGCGGTCTTCCCCACGCCCGGCTCGCCGAGCAGCACGGGGTTGTTCTTGCGCCGGCGCGAAAGGACCTGGACCACGCGCTCGAGCTCGATCTCCCGCCCGATCAGGGGGTCGAAGCCCCCCTCCCGGGCGATCTTGGTCATGTCGCGGCTGAACTCGTCGAGGAACGGCGTCTCCTTCTTCTTGCCGGGCGCCTTCCCCTGCGCCACTGCGCGGCGCTTGGCGAGGTTGATCACGTCCTCGCGCACCGTGTAGAGCCGCATCCCGCGCTCGGCCAGGATCCGCCCGGCCGGCGCGTCGTCGACCCGGATCAGCCCCAGCAGCAGGTGCTCGACGTCGACCGCGGGCGACATCAGGCCGCGCGACTCCTCCTGGGCGCACTCGAGCACCCGGCGGGCGTCCTCGGCGAACGGGATGTCGACCCCGCGCGAGCCCTGCAGCAGGCTCCCCTGCCGGGTCTCCATCTCGGTCCGCAGCAGGTCGACCGAGAGGTTCGAGCGGTGGAACAGCTCGCGCACGAACGGATCGTCCTCGCGCAGCAGGCCGATCAGGATGTGCTCGGTGCCGATCACCGCGGCGCCGCGCTGCGTGGCCTCGTAGCGGGCCAGGAAGAGCACGCGCTTCGCCTTCTCCGTGAACTGTTCGATCATCGGGTCACCCGGGCGCCGTCACGGCGGGGGGAGGACGCCGTCGTCCTCCACAGAGGAAGCGTACAACCGACCGTCGACCAGGCGCACGACCCGGTCGCACCGCCCGGCCAGCCGGGCGCTGTGGGTCGCGACCAGGAGCGCGAACCCCTGCCGGCGCTGGAGGTCGAACAGCGCGTCCAGGACGCGGTCGCCGGTCCGCGGGTCGAGGTTGCCGGTCGGTTCGTCGGCCAGCACGACCGCGGGGTGGCCGAAGAGGGCGCGGGCCACCGCGACCCGCTGCTGCTCCCCCCCCGACAGCTCGTCCGGGAAGTGCTCGGCGCGGTGCGAGAGCCCCATCTGGTCAAGCAGTTGGCACCCCCGGGAGAGCGCGTCGCGCCGCGGGTGGCCGGCCACGATGCCGGCCAGGGCGACGTTCTCGGCCGCCGAAAACTCGGGAAGGAGCCCATGAAACTGAAAGATGAAGCCCACCTCGGTGCGGCGCCAGCGGGCCCGGTCGGCCGGCTCGCGGGGCAGCTCCCGGCCCCGGCAGCGCAGCGTGCCGGCGTCCGGCCGGTCGAGGGCGCCCACCAGGTTCAGGAGGGTCGTCTTGCCGGTCCCGGACTCCCCCTGGATCGCCACGCTTTCGCCCGGGCCGACCGCCAGGTCGACCCCGTCGAGCACCCGGACCGCTTCGCCGCGGCCCGCCCGGTGGTAGCTCTTGGCGAGCCCGGCCACCTCGATCACCAGCCCCCGGTCACTCATGGCGCAGCGACTCCACCGGGTCGAGACGGGCGGCGCGCCAGGCCGGGTAGAGCGTCGCCAGCAGCGCGACCAGCACCGCGACCCCGACGATCGCCGCGAGGTCGGCCGGCCGGACCGTGAACGGCAGGTGGTCGAGGTAGTAGACGCCGGGGTCGAGCCGGATCAGCTCGAAGCGGTCGAGCACGACCGACAGCCCGACGCCGATCAGCGCGCCGAGCAGCGTCCCGAGCACGCCCATCGAGAGCCCCTGCAGGACGAAGATCCGCATCACCCCGGCCGGCGTGGCCCCGAGCGCGACCAGGACGCCGACCTCGCGCCGCTT
The DNA here is from genome assembly GCA_964476985.1 of uncultured Acidobacteriota bacterium. Classification (GTDB taxonomy): domain Bacteria; phylum Acidobacteriota; class Polarisedimenticolia; order J045; family J045; genus JALOKP01. The sequence continues at coordinate 7,930 of CAYZDB010000073.1, forward strand.
CTGGGTCACGGTCAGGACCAGCGTGCTGACCACGCCGAGCGCGGCGACGATCACGATCAGACCGACCGCGACGAACATCAGGAGCTTCTCCAGCCGCAGCGCCGCGAAGAACGGCCGGTTGTGCTCCATGATCGAGCTGACGAAGAAGCCGCCCCCGGCTTCGGGCGCGGCCAGCGCGCGGCTGACCGCCTGCTGCGTCTCGCGCAGGTCGGCGAGGCTGCCGATGCGCACGCCGAGCCGGTGAACGCCGGTCCCGGTCCCCCAGATCTCCTGGGCCGTGGCCAGCGGCACGAAGGACCAGTTGAGGTCGTAGTCGTGGAACCCGGTCGAGAAGACGCCGACCACCTCGAACGTCGGCGTGCGGACCGACACGCCCCAGGGCGAGACCTTGGGCCGCGGCACCATGACCCGCACCACGTCGCCGACCGTGACGCCGAGGCGCGAGGCCATCTCGCGCCCGATCACGATCCCCGGGCGGCCCGACGGCCCGACCGCGGAGAGGGCGTCGAGCGTCCCCTCCTGGACGTTGGCCGCGATGTCGGTCACGGCACGGCTCAGCCGGGGATCGATCCCGGCGAGCGAGGTCCACTGGATCTCGCCCCCGGGGGCGACGATCCCGCCGTAGCCCTGCACCACCGGCTCGGTGGCCACGACCCCCGGGACGCCCGCGAGCGCGGCGCGCGCCGCCTCGGGGTCCTCGATCGTGCGGCTCTGGTTCATCGGGAAGACGACGAGGTGCGCGTTGGCGCCGAGGATCCGGCGCACCACGTCCTCCTGGAACCCGGTCATCAGCGACAACGCGACGATCAGCGAGGCCACTCCCACCAGGAAGCCGAGCGCCGAGAGCAGCGAGATCAGCGACAGGAACCCCTGGCGGCGGGCCCGCACGAAGCGGCTCGCGATGAACGGGGCGTAACGCTCGCCGCGCGCGGCGGCTTCGTCAGCGCGCACGCTTGGCAACCCACTGCCCCTGGGGGATCCCGCCCTGGACCATCTCGTAGGCCTGCCAGGTCCCGCGGATCCGCGATCCGTCGGGATCGACGACCCCTTCCAGCTCGGCGTCGCGGCCGCGCTCGGCGTCGATCCGCTGCAGGAACAGCTTGCCGTTGACGAAGGTCCCCTGGAGGCTGCCGCTGCCGTGCGCCCCGAGCCGGTACTGGCCGGTCACGAGCGTTCCCGACTGGTCGAGGTAGAAGGTGCCCTGCACGCCCGCGGGCATCCAGGTGACGTCCCAGACCCCGGTCAGCAGTTCCTCCTGCAGCGGGAGGCGGGCCCTCAGGTCCGCCACGCGGCGCGCCAGCGCGTCGCGCTCCCCGAGCAGGCGGCGCAGCTCCTGGAGCCGCGCGTCCCCCTCGAGCCGGACGACCTCGACCCGCGCCCGCGCGGACAGCAGGTCGCGATAGAGCGCCGAGAGCGAGGACGCCGTGACTTCGCGCGCGCGCACCGCCTCGCGGTCCAGCCGGTCCTGGGCCGTGACCAGTTCCTGGTCGGCCGCGGCGCGCTCGAGCGCGACCTGACGGTACTGGCGCGCGGCCTCGTTGATCATGTCCTGGACCAGCCGCGCCCGCTCTTCCAGCCCCGCGAGCGCCGCCCCGATCCGCTGCGACTCGAGCGGGTTGGGCTCCTCGCCCCGCGCCGCCGGAGTCGACTCCTCCTCGACCGCGCCCGCGAACGGCGCCACCGCGACGAGGAGGGCCAGGGCCAGTCCCAGGCGCCGTGCTGCCCGGTCACGCGCGCTCGTCATGGCTGCCTCCCGCGGGGACGCTCCCGGTGCGATCGTAGTCTTGCGCCGGCGCGTGCGGCAAGCCGCTGCGCTTCCGCAGCGCGGCGTCGGCGAGCGGCGACAGGACGTAGACCGCGATCATCGCGGGCACCATCCACTCCCCCAGCGCCACGAAGCCGGCGATCACCAGCGCCCAGAGCGCCAGCACGCGGTAGGGCTGCCTGCCGAACCGCAGGTCCTTGAACGAGCGGAAGCGGATCTTGCTGACCATCAGCAGGCCGGCGGTCGCGACCAGCGCGGCGTAGAGCGGGACGTACGGCCCCGGGATCCGCTCGCCGCCGGTGATCAGCGCCGGGCAGACCGCGATCGCGGCCGCGGTCGGGCTGGGCAGCCCGATGAAGAAGCGCGGGTCCTGCATCCCGGCGGAGAAGCGCGCCAGCCGGATCACCCCGCACGCCGTGAAGAGGAAGGCGACCGCCCAGCCGGCGCGGTGCAGCCCGTCGAGGCCCGCGAAGAAGGCGAAGAGCGACGGCGCGACGGCGAACGAGATCCCGTCGGCGATCGAGTCGAGCTGCTCGCCGAACTCGCTCGTGGTGCCGGTCATGCGGGCGATCCGGCCGTCGAGCGCGTCGAGGACGAAGGCTCCCAGCACGAGCAGCGCCGCGACGGCGAGCCGGCCCTGCGAGGCCATGATGATCGCCGAGAAGCCGGCCAGCACGTTGCCCAGCGTCAGCGCGCCGGGCAGCCCGCCGGCCGCCCCGCGCAGGCGCGCGCCGAGCGGGTGCGGGATGCGGTGCGGGCGGCCGTGCGGCGCGATCACGGGGCACCCGGCGCCGCCGCGCGCCAGCGCGCGAGCGCGCTCGTGCCGCCGCGCCCGGCCTCGCCCGGCCGGACCAGCGGTTCGGCGCCCGGCGGCAGCGCGACCTGGGTGCAGGACCCGAAGCGGATCAGGCCATAGCGCGCACCGGCCGCCAGCCGCTCGCCCGGCGCGACGCGGACCACGATCCGCCGCGCGATCAGGCCCGCGATCTGGGCGACCGCGACCGGCCCGCGCGCGGTCTCCAGCACCAGGTCGGTGCGCTCGTTGACCTCGGTCGCCTCCGGCCGGTAGGCGGCGAGGAACCGGCCCGGGCGGTGGGTCACGCTCCGCACCGTCCCCGCGATCGGCACGCGGTTGACGTGCACGTTGAAGACGTTGAGGAAGATCGTCACCACGAGTCCGCCGGCGCTCTCGTCGACCGCGGTGACCCGCCCGTCGGCCGGCGAGAGGACGAGCGACGGGTCCTGGGGGATCTCGCGGTCGGGATCGCGGAAGAACCAGGCCGAGAACAGGCCGAGCGCGGCGGCCGGCAGGGCGAGCCAGGACCAGGGGGAGCCCGCGACCGCCGCAGCCAGCGCGGCGCCGAGCGGGACCGCGACGAACGGAACGCCGGCGCGATCGATGCGGATCCGCCGCCGCGGCGTGGTCACGGCCGCTTCCGGGGTCGTTTCGGCGGGGGCGGTCATCGGCCGGGCGAGGCTAGCACCCGGCCGCCGTCGAGGGCAACAAAGCGCGCTCCGCCCCGCGGGGCGGAGGTTCAGCCGGCCGCATCGGCGTTCCGGCCAAGGACGAGGCTCATCAGCAGCGCGTCCTCGCCGTCGCCGTAGTAGCGCCGACGG
>CAYZDB010000074.1:0-11310 GCA_964476985.1 uncultured Acidobacteriota bacterium
TGGCCGAGGTCGTGCGGCTCTGCCGCGAGGCGGGCGCCGCGCGCGGCGCCGTCGGCGCCGTCGCGGTCCACGACGCGGCGCGCGTCGCCTCGCGCTCGGGGATCGCCGCGGCGGCGCGGGACGCGGGCGCGGAGCTGGCGCTGCCCGACGACGCCGGGTTCCTCGAGGCCGCGCTCGGCGGCGCGGTGCTCTCGACGTGGGAGGTCTTCCGGCCGGCGCTGACCGCCACGAAGCTGATCAACGTGCCGGTGGTGAAGGACCACGCGCTGACCCGGCTGACGGCGGGCCTCAAGAACTGGTACGGCGTGCTGGGCGGGACGCGGGCGCGGCTGCACCAGGACATCGACACCTCGATCGCCGACCTGGCCGCGGCCTTCCGTCCGACGCTCACCGTGGTCGACGCGACGCGCGTGATGACGCGGGGCGGGCCGACCGGCGGACGGCTCGAGGACGTGCGCCCGGTCGGGCTGGTCGCGGCCGGGACCGATCCCGTCGCGCTCGACGCCTGGGGCGCGCGGCTGCTCGGCGTCGAGCCGCGCGCGATCGGCTACCTCGCGCTGGCCGAGGGACGGGGCGTCGGGTCGATCGCCGCCGGCGACGCGCTCGAGACGGTGCGCGCCGGTGCGTGAGGCGGAACCGGGGGGGATCTACTGGCCGCGCGTGGTGCGTCGGGTCTACCAGGCCTTCTTCCTCGCGCTCTTCCTCGCGGCCCTGGTGCTGATGACCGCGGAGGGGATCCGCCGGCTGCCGGTGGCGTGGCTCTTCCACCTCGATCCGCTCTCGGCCGCGGTCGCGCTGCTGGCCTCGTGGTCGCTCACCGCGGCGCTGGCCTGGTCGCTGGCGATCGTCGCGTTGACGGTGCTCGCCGGCCGCGCGTTCTGCGGCTGGATCTGCCCCCTGGGCACGGTCCTGCAGCTCGCGTCGTGGGCCACGCGGCGGCTGCGCCGCGGCCCGGCGACCGACCACAACCGCTGGCGGCCGCACTTCGCGCTCAAGTACCTGCTGCTGGCCGCGCTGCTCGCGGCGGCGGCGCTGGGGGCGGGGATCGCGGGGCTGTTCGACCCGCTCTCGTTCCTGGCGCGCTCCTGGGGGTCGGGGCTGGCGCCGGCGCTGCACCAGCTGGTCGGGACCGGGGGCTGGCGCCCGCGGATCTTCGCCGGCGCCTGGCTGACGGGGCTCCTCTTCCTCGCGGTGCTGGTCGCCAACCGCTGGATCGTGCGCTGGTGGTGCCGCGCGCTCTGCCCGCTGGGTGCGCTGCTGGGGCTGATCGCGCGGGCCTCGATCGCGCGGATCCGGATCGATCCCGCGCGCTGCACGCACTGCAACCGGTGCGCGAACGACTGCCAGGGGGCGGACGAGCCGTTCGCGCGGCACCGCGTCGCGGAGTGCCACGCCTGCCTGAACTGCATTGCAGCCTGCCCCGAGGACGCGATCGCCTTCCGCGCCTTCGCGCCCGAGGACGCGCCGCACGGCGGGGTCAGCCTGCCGCGGCGCCGGGTGCTCGGTGCGGCCGCGGCCGGCGTCGCGCTCGTCCCGCTGCTCCGGGCCAGCTCGCTCTCGGCGGCGCAGCCCGGGCCGCTCGCGATCCGGCCGCCGGGGGCGCAGCCGGAGGAGGGGTTCCTCGCGACCTGCGTGCGCTGCGGGGCGTGCGTCAACGCCTGTCCGACCAGCGCGCTGCAACCGGCGCTGGGGGAGGCGGGGGTCGAGGGGCTCTACACGCCGGTGCTGGTCGCGCGGCAGGGCTGGTGCGAGCCGAGCTGCGTGCTCTGCGGGCAGGTCTGCCCGACCGGCGCGATCCGGCCGCTGTCGACCGCGGAGAAGGGCTGGACGCTCGAGGCGGGGCAGGGGATCCGGATCGGGACGGCCTTCTTCGACCACGGCCGCTGCCTGCCGTGGGGGATGAACGTCCCGTGCATCGTCTGCCAGGAGGTCTGCCCGACCAGCCCGAAGGCGATCTGGCTCGAGGAGCTGGACGCGACCGGCCGCGACGGGCGGCCGGTGCGCCTGCAGCGGCCGCGAATCGAGCCCGGGCTGTGCGTCGGCTGCGGCCTGTGCGAGGCGAAGTGCCCGATCACCGACGTCGCCGCGGTGCGCGTCACGCGGATCGGGGAGTCGCGCGAGACCGGCTCGTCGTTCCGGCTGGGAAACCGGGAACAGCGACCGTAAGTCGGTAGGGCCGACGACTGGCGGCTGACCGACTTACGGTCGCTGTCCCCGGATCGGCCGTCCTACCGGCTTACGGTCGCTGTCCCCGGTTTCTAGGGGGCGCAGGCGTCGAGAAGGTCGCGGGGGTGGCAGGCCTGCGGCGACGGCGAGCGCTCGCTGCCGTCGGAGGCGCGGCCGTAGCTGCCCGCGAACCCCCCGTCGGTCGGCACGACGAGGAAGAAGTCGGCCGTCCCGGCCCCGAGCGGGATCGAGGCGCCGGTCCCGCCCGTCGCGCAGTAGCCCGGCTCGGGCCGCAGCGAGGCGTAGCCGGCCGCCAGGTCGCCGCGGTAGATCTCGGCCTGGCCGGTGCCGGCGCAGTCGGCGGTCCAGCCCAGCGCGAGCGCGTTGCCCGCCCGCTGGACCGTGAGCCCCGAGATCGCGCCCGGCTTGGCGCGCGCCACCGGCTGGCACGAGTTGCGGGTCACGCCGGTCAGCCGGATGTCGTCGAGGTTCCAGCCGGAGATCTGGACCACGTTGTCGGCGGTCAGGCCGAAGCGGATCCGGAAGTTCGGGTTGCGGTCGGCCCAGGCGGAAACGTCGAACGAGTGGTTCGACCAGGCGTTCTCGACGACGTAGCCGGCCGATGTGAACAGGTTGGTCCAGCTGACCCCATCGGCCGAGACGTCGACCGTCGCGATGTCGTTGGGCGCGACGTTCAGCCAGCGCTTGAACTGGATCCCGACCTGGACCGCGTCGCTGCAGTTGATCGGCGGCGAGACCGCCTGGGTGTTGAGCAGCGCCTCGTAGTTGCCGGGGCCCGGGCCGGTCCCGGTCAGGTCGTTCCCCAGCACGCGGGTCCCTTCCGCCGCGGCGGTCGGGTCGGGGCTCGGCTTGGGCTGGCCGGGGACCGAGGTCCCGCCACCCAGCCCGCGCGGCGTGTCGATCTGCCACTCGCCCGAGGCGCCGCCGTTGTTGTTGAAGCTCCAGCCGCGGTTGGTCTCGATCCCGTCGGTGTAGAACAGGACCGGCGCACCCGAGCCGCCGACCAGCACGCGCACCGCCGCCACCTCGTCGGGGTAGACGTTGGCCGGGTCGGCCGAAGTGATCGCGCGCACCGTGAAGGTCGCGTCCTGGCCGCAGGGGAAGGCCTGCCCGACCTGGAACCGGATCGTCTGCGTCCCGGTCGCGCTCTGGTTGGCCGGGATGTTGCCGAAGTTCACCGCGCCGTCGATCACCGAGACCGGGCCGAGGTTCCCGTCCCAGGCCGCGACCTGGGCGGTCACGCCGGTCGCGGTCTCGCTCCCCTGGTTGCGCAGCACGACCGACAGGTCGAAGACCTCGCCCGGATCGACCGCGCCGTTGCCGTTCCCCTGGACCTGGGTGAGGTTCACGTAGCGCTCGTAGCGCAGGTCGGGCCCGGTCACCGTGATCGGCTTCTTGACCGTCACCGAGCAGTTCTCCGCGTCGCGCACGCGCAGGCGCGCCTCGCCCGAGTACGGCCGGCGGTAGACGGTGGTCGGATCGGCCTCGCCGGTGTCGACGGTCCCGTCGATCGTGAAGTCCCACTCGTAGGTGTAGGGGCCGCCGGCCCCGCCGCCGGCCGTGCTGTCGAACGCGACGGCCTGGCCGACGCGGGCCGGGCTGGGGCTGACGGTGAAGTCGGCGGTCGGCGGCTCGCAGATCGAGCCGGTGCCGCCGGTGACGACCAGCGCGAAGACCGCGTCGGCGTCGGGCGTGGCCAGGTGCTGGTCCTGGTTGATCTCGGCCGCGTCGATGTCGACCCGCCAGGTCCCGGCCTGCGGGTTCTGGACGAAGACGTTCTCGACGGTGTTCTTGTCGTCCTTGGTCCCGCCGGCGACCGAGTAGTTCCCGCCGGAAAGCCCGAAGTTGCCGCGGTAGACCGTGCCGGAGGGGGAGGTCACGGTCAGGTCGAGGTCGTTGATCCGGTGCAGCGTGGCGGAGGTCGTGCCGGGCAGGTCGTTGTAGACCAGCGTGATCTTCAGCTCGGTCTCGCCGGCCTCGACCCCGACGTCGTACGAGCCGCGCTCGCCGACCTTCAGCGCGACCTCCTCGTTGATCACGAAGCTGCGGGCCGCGCGCTCCTTGGCGACGCGGACGCTGGGCCGGCCCCAGCCCTGGTGGACGCGGGTCAGGTCCGAGCCGGTGCCGCTGAAGGCGTACTGCTGCGAGTTGTTGATGACCAGCGCCTTGATCGTGGAGGCGTGGGGCTGGCGCTCGAAGACGGTCGCGCCGACCGGGTTGGTCCCCCAGACGTTCTCCGACCACATCTGGATCATCGAGCCGGTCACGCCGGCGACCGTCGGCGTCGCGCCGGAGGTCCCGCCGAAGCCGGCGGTGTACGAGTTGCCGGTCGTCGTGGTGTAGGTCTCGTCGTAGAAGTACGCGACGTCGGGCTTCAGCCGGCCGTCCTCGGCCGGGCCGATCGAGGCCCCCGAGCACCAGCAGTCGTCCGCGGTCGAGAGCGTGTCGTAGTGGTTGATCGCGCCGACGCTGACGATGTTCTTGGCCCAGGCCTCGGGGCGGCTGTCCTGGTTCCCCGCGTTCGACTGCGACTGCAGGATCGCGATGTCGAGCCGCCAGATGATGTCGTCCATCTCCTGCGAGTAGCTGGTGTAGTTGCGGACCCGCGAGTTGCCCCACGAGTTGCTCTGGAACGAGGCGAAGTAGGGGGCCCCCTTGAGCTGCTGGGTGTGGACGAAGCGGTCGCCGAGCTGGTTGTAGTCGGCCATGATCCCGACCCCGCAGGGGAGGCTCCCCAGCCCCTTGGCCGAGCCGTCTCCGTCGCGGTCGCCGTTGCCGAAGACGATCCCGAAGGTGCTGGTCCCGTGGCTGTCGACGCCGTGGCTGCCGTGGAGCACCTCGGTGTCGAAGTCCATGTGCGTGTCTTCGAACCCGGCGTCGAGCACCTCGCCGCGCACACCGGTGCCGCAGTAGCCGAAGTTGTCCTCCAGCCAGTTCAGCCCGTTGTCCTGGCGGATCAGGTCCATGTCGGTCCCGGGGATCCCCTTGGGGTCGATCCACGCGACGTCGTCGTGGCCGGCCAGCGCCCGCGCCTGCTCGCGCGTCAGGCGCAGCTCGACGACGTGGCCGCTGGGCCAGGCGGCCAGCACCTGGGCCCCCAGCTCGCGCGCGCGGGCGACGATCCGCTCCTTGCCGGAGGGGCCCCACTCGAAGGCGGTGAGGCGCAGGTCCATCCGGTCGTCCGCGGCGGCCCCGTCGGCCGCGGCGCGGTTCGACGGCGGCGCGCCGGCCAGCCAGTCACGGACCTCCCACGAAAGCCGGTAGGAGGGGTGGAACGGCTCGACGCGCTCGACGAACTCGAGCCCGGCCAGGGCCGCGGCCCGCTGCGGCTCGACCCGCACCAGGTGCGCGTTGTGCGGGAAGAAGGCGAGCAGCTCGCCTCCCGCATCGGCGACGGCCTGGCGCCACTCGGGCTGGCTCGGCGTGCGGAACTGGACCAGGAAGACGTGTCCCGCCGGCCCCTGGGCCAGGCCCGGAAGGGCGGCGGGCAGGGAACGACCCGGCTCGGTCCGGCCGTCGCGCAGCAGCAGCGCGGTCTCGCTCTCGCGCGCGGCGCTCCAGCTCGCGCCGCCGTCGCGCGTCACGGCGTACCAGCGGCTCGCGCCGCCGGCCTCGGTCCAGGTCGCGAACCCGGCGGGGACCGCGGGGGCTCGCCCGGCGGCGAGCGGCTCGATCCGCCGCGCCGACTCGTGCAGCAGCGACCGGGTCTCGGTCCCGTCGGCGCGCGAGGTGATCGCGAACAGCCGGAACAGCTCGCCGTCGCGCACCACCTCCAGCCGGGGGCGGGGCATCGTTTCCGCGAAGACCGACCCGGCGGACAGGGCGAGCAGGGCGAGCAGGGAGCAGGCGATCACGGACGGCGCGCGGGCGGGCGCTCGAAGCATCTGTCAAACCTCCACGAACGCGAGAAAGTACCCCGAAGCGTGACGAGGCGCCCGAATGGACCAGGGGACCGCGCTGGAATTCGCTCCGCGTGCCGTCCATGATCCGCTCGAGGACTGAGGGGCAGTGACTTCCTGTTTAGTCGCGGCGGCGCTGTGGGCGATCTCGATGAGCCTGTTTCGCCCGCTGATCGCGCGATTCGGCCCGGCCCCCGTGAACTTCTTCAAGTGCGCCTTCGCCTCGCTGGCCTACCTGGCGTGGCTCGCGTTCGCCGGCCGGCTGGCCGGGCTGGCGGCGCTCGAGCCCGGCGCGCTGGCGCAACTCGCGCTCTCCGGCTTCGTCGGGTTGGCGATCGGCGACTCGCTGCTCTTCTCGGCAGTCGCCGCCGGGGGGATCCAGCGGTCACTCGTGATCTTCAACAGCGCCCCGCTGATGACTGCCCTGCTCGACTGGGCCGCCGGGGGCGGCTTCCCGACCCCGCGGGTCTGGCTGGGGATGCTGCTGGTGGCCGCCGGGGTGGCGCTGGTCGAGACCGATCCGGCTCGCCCGGCCGGGGCGAAGGGGCCTGCCCCCGACCGGCGCGCCCTGCGCTGGACCGCGATCGCGGCGCTGGGGGCCGCGCTCGGGCAGGCCGCCGGGCTGCTCCTGATGCAGGGCCCGCTGCGCTCGGTCCCGGTGGTCGAGGCCAGCCTGGTCCGGCTGGCTGCGGCCGGGGCGGGGGTGCTGCTGCTGATCGCGCTGCGCCGCGGCGGGCCGGGGCAGCTGGCCCGGATGGGCCCGCGGGCCTGGCCCGCGCTGGCGGTGCCGAGCCTGACCGGGACCGTGATCGCGGTGATCTTCATGATGCAGGGGGTGCGGGACCTGCCGGCCGGGATCGCCGCCGCCCTGCTGGGCACGACCCCGCTCTTCTCGCTGCCGATCTCGCGCTTCGTGCTGCACGAACCGGTCGGGCCGCGCTCGTATGCCGGGACCGCGGCGGCGGTCCTCGGGGTGGCTTTGTTCGCGCTCTGAGCGGTGCAGTATCCTCGCGCGGCCGCTGCCGGCTGTGCCGCAAACCGGCCATGCCGCCGACCGGCGAGGAGTCCCGATGACGAACGCGTCGCTCTACAAGAGCCACCTCGAGACCATGGACCGCTGCCTGGCCGACGCCCTCGAGCGCGCCGGCGCGAAGGGCCTCGCGCTGGAAGGGGTCCTGTTCCACGCCGGACGGGCCGAGACCTACCACGTCGACGACAAGGAGATCCCGTTCGAGCCGACGCCCCACTTCCGCCGCTGGGTGCCGCTGTCGGGGCCCGAGCACGTGGTGCTGGCGCGGCCCGGGCGCCGGCCGCTGGTGGTCCGCGTCAATCCGCGCGACTACTGGTACGAGGCCGCCCCGGTCGCGCCGTCGTACTGGCAGGAGTCGGTCCAGTTCGCCGAGGTCGCCGACTTCGCCGAGGTCGCCGGCGTGGTCGGCTCGCTCTCGGGCGTGGCCTACGTCGGCAACTCGCCGGCGGCGGCGAGCGAGCTGGGGATCGACGTCACGCTGGTCGAGCCCGAGCCGCTGATGAAGCCGCTCGACTGGCACCGCGCGGCGAAGACCGCGCACGAGGTCGCGCTGGTCGAGGTCGCGGCGCAGAAGGCGGCGGAAGGCCACCGCGTCGGGCGCAAGGCGTTCGAGGCGGGCGCCTCCGAGCGCGAGATCCACTACGCCTACCTGCAGGCCACCGGCCAGCTCGAGCACGAGCTGCCGTTCGAGACGATCATCGCGCTCGACGCCAAGTCCGCGACGCTGCACTACCACACCAAGCGCGGGCGCGAGGCCGCGCCGGGCAAGGTCTTCCTGCTCGACGCCGGCGCGTCGCACGAGGGGTACGCCTCGGACGTCACGCGGACCTGGGTGCTGCCGGGCGTCGATCCGGCCTTCGTCGCGCTGCTCGAGGGGGTGGACGAGCTCGAGCGCGCGCTGGTCGCGATGGTGACGCCGGGCCGGCCCTACCTGGAGATCCACCAGGAGGCGCACCGCCGCGTCTCCGCGCTGCTGTCGAAGGTCGGGGTCAGCAAGGCCTCGCCCGAGGAGACGCTGGAGCTGGGGATCTCGCGCACCTTCCTGCCGCACGGCGTCGGCCACCACCTGGGGATCCAGGTCCACGACATCGGCGGCCGCCAGGCCACGCCCGACGGCGGGCTGCTCCCGCCGCCGCCGGAGTACCCCTACCTGCGCAACACGCGCACGCTGGAGCCGGGGCACCTGGTGACGATCGAGCCCGGGCTCTACTTCATCCCGATGCTGCTCGAGAAGCTGCGCGAGAGCGCCGCCGGCGCGCGTGTCGACTGGGCGCTGGTCGACCGGCTGGTCCCGTGCGGCGGGATCCGGATCGAGGACGACGTGCTCTGCACGCCCGCGGGGGCGCGCGACCTGACGCGCCCGCTGATCCAGGGGCCGCGCGGGGCATGAGCGCGGGGTCCCGCGCGCTCGGAGCGCGGTTCGTCGACCGCCGCAGCGGGTCGGCGCTGCTGTGGGTCGTGGCGCTGGTCGCGACGGTCGCGATGGCGGCCTACCAGAGGCTGACCGGCCCGACCCACCCGGTGCGCGTGAAGACCGAGATCGACGGCGCGCCGGTGACGGGGAAGCTGCCTCGCAGCCACGGCGGCGAGGGGGGTGCGATCGTCTCGCTGGTGGCCCCCGACCCGGCCGTCACGGGAGAACTGGCCTGGCGCCGCTTCCCGACCGAAGACGCCTGGATCGAAGCGCCCCTGGCCCGGCTCGGTGCCGAGCTGGTGGCGGAGCTGCCGCATCAGCCGGCCGCCGGCAAGCTCGAGTACAGCCTGCGCCTGGCGCGCGGACGCGAGACGCGGGTGATCCAGCAGGACGACGGGCCGATCGTGATCCGCTTCCGCGGCGACGTCCCGGCCGCCGTCCTGCTGCCGCACATCATGGCGATGTTCCTGGGGCTGGTGATCGGGATCCGCGCCCTGCTCGGCGCGCTCGCCGGCGAGCGCGACCTGAAGCGCCACCTGCCGTGGCTGCTGGCGTTCCTGGTGCCGGGCGGGCTGGTCCTGGGGCCGATCGTGCAGAAGTACGCCTTCGACGCCTACTGGACCGGCTGGCCGTTCGGCGAGGACCTCACCGACAACAAGACGCTGGCCTCAGTGCTGGCCTGGGCCGCGGCGTGGCTGATCGCGCGGCGCTGGCCGGAGCGGGCGGGCTGGCACCGCCTCGCGGTGCTGGCGGCGGCGGCGGTGATGATCGCGGTCTACCTGATCCCGCACAGCGCGCGCGGCAGCCAGCTCGACTGGTCGAAGATGCCGCCGCCACCCGCGGCGGGGGGGAGCGCCGTGCCCGGGACCGCGCCGTAGGCCGTCCGGTTCAGCGCCCGACGACGATCCGCTGCGCTTCCTGGGGCTCGAGCCGCACCGCGGCCCGGGTGACCGCGCGCAGGACCGCAGCCGAACCCAGCGGCTCGCCCGACTCGAGCAGCGCGTCCAGTTCGGCGTCGCGCCCGATCACGTCCGCCAGCCGCTCGCGCAGCCGCGCCTCCCGGGCCGGGTCGAGCGGGGTGTCGGCGTAGAGTTCACCCAGCGCCTCGAGCAGCAGCGCGCGGTCGTGCGCGATCAGCTCCTGGCGGTTGTTGACCTGCTGCATCACGGTGGCCAGCCCGCAGAGGTCCTGCCAGAGCCGCAGCCCGTCGTCGGGATCGGCCTCCTCGCCCCCCCTCAGCCAGCTCTCGAGCCGCTCGACGACGCGGCGCAGCTGGCAGCGGTCGGCCACGCGCAGCTCGACGAACAGGGCCGAGGCGACGAGCGACTCCAGCGCGCCGGCCGCGGTCGCCAGCCGCTCGCCGATCCGCTCGCGCTCGGGCTCGCCGCTGGCCGCGAGCACGCGCTGCAGCCGGCGGTACCCGGCGCGCACGCGCAGCGCCGACTCGATCTCGTGCAGCGCGTCGAGCTGGGCCGGCAGCCGCTCGCGCGCGCAGACCGCCGCCTCGAGCGAGACCGCGGCCTTGATCAGCGCGCCGCGGGCGTGGTTGCAGGCCGTGAGGAACTCCCAGAGCTCCGAGCCGTCGTCGCGCCGCAGCAGCTCGAGGCGCTGCGAGAGCTCGAGCCGGATCATCTCGCAGAGTTCGATCAGCTCGCGGGACCGGGGGTCCTCGCGCGGCTCGGCGTCGTCGTCGAGGATCCAGTCGTCGGGCGCGGGGGGCGCCGCGCGGCCGATCGCCCGCTCCAACTGCTCGACGTCCGCCAGCGCAACCAGCAGCAGCCGCTCGATCATCGGGCGGACCAGGCGGCGGGCTTCGTCGGGGCGGTGCGACTCGTAGGGGAACAGGTCGACGCGGCGCGCGATCCGGGCCAGGCCCCGGACGCGCTCGAGGCTCTCCACCACGCTCTCGGCGGACGGTGACGCAACGGCCGCGGGCAACCGGGCCCCCATGCGGAGCCTCCCCCGGGGAACTTAGGGACCCCGGGGAGGCCGGGCAAGCACGGGCGACGCGAGACGGGGACGGCTACCGTTTCCCGGCCGCGGCGGGGGGCGGCCCGGCCGCGGCGGGGGGGGGCCCGGCCGCGCGGGCCGTCAGGCCTCGTCGTCCCCGGCGGCCTCGTCCGGGCCGCTGCCGGCCGGCGCGATGTGGAGCCGCCGGTGGTAGCCGCTGCCGGTCGAGAAGGTCTTGATCCCCTCGACGTGCGCGAGGGTGACGTGGATCAGCCGGCGCTCGTAGGGCCCCATCGCCGCCAGCTTCCGCGGCTGGCCGGTGGCCAGGACCTCCTGGGCGATCTCCTTCGCGCTCTCGACCAGCCGCGCCTCGCTGCGGGCGCGCCAGCCGCCGGCATCGAAGGAAACCCGCCCCTGGACCCGGCCGTCCTTCTGGAGCGCGCGGTTGGCCAGGTACTGCAGCGCCTCGAGCCCCTCGCCGTCCGACTCCAGGAGCAGCGGGACGTCGTCCCCGACCAGCCGCACGCGCAGGCCGATCTCGTCCTGGTCGACCCCCTCGACCGTCAGGTCGAGCCCCATCCCGGCGACCAGCGCGCGGGCCAGGTGGTCGAGCAGCGGCGCGACCTCGGTCACCTCGGGGCCGGGCAGGAGCGGCGGCAGCACGACCGGCTCGCCGTCGTCGGCCCGCGGGCCGGCCGGCCGGCGGTCGTGGTCCCACTCGCGATCGTGGTCGCGGTCGCGCCCGGCACCGCCGCCGCCGTGGCCACCGTGGCCGCCGTGGCCGTGCGGGCCGCGGTCCCGGCCGCCGCGATCGCCCCGCTCGCCGCGGT
>CAYZDB010000075.1:0-11076 GCA_964476985.1 uncultured Acidobacteriota bacterium
CGTGACGCGCAGCCCGTGCGCGCGGTTCGGTGCGGAGGCCGGCGCGCCGGCGCCATCGGCGTCGCGGAACCGGTACTCGGCTCGAGCCAACTCCGCCGAGACCTCGGCCGACCACTCCGCGGACACGACAGGCGAACGCGTGGCCGTCGTCTCGGACGCCGCCGCGGCGAGGATCGAAGACAACGCGATCGGCGTCACCGCCGCGAACGCGAAGCGCAAGGACAGGTGGCACGGCCGGCGCATCGGCATTCCCCCCCTCAGGGATGCCCTCCCCTCCCGACGGGCCCGTGATACGCCCGTCCACCCGTGTCCGCAAGATACCGGCCGGTAACCCGCGGCCGCACGATCCGCGAACGGCCCCCGGAAAAGCAGCGGGGCCGGCGCGAAGGCCGGCCCCGCGGGCGTTTCCAGCGATCGGCCGGGTCAGGCCTTGCGCGCCTTCTTCCCTTCCTCGTACCCGGCCTCGACCGCCTTGCGGTTCAGCTCGACGAGCGTCTTCTTCTTGACGATCTCGGGCAGCGCGGCGAGACAGGTCTCCAGCTGCAGCATCCCGGTGTAGCCGGCGTACGCCCCGAGCATGACCATGTTGGCCGCGCGCGGGTTCCCCAGCTTGTCCGCGATCTCGCTGGCGCGGACGTCGAGGTTCTCGATGTCGGTGCGCTTGGAGGCCGCCGGGATCATCGAGACGTTGCGGATCTGCAGCCCGCCCGGGACCAGCTGCTCCTCGAACTTCTCCATCGACGGCTGATTGAGCGACATCAGGACCGTCGGGCGCGAGACCAGCGGCGAGCCGATCTCGTCCTCGCTGATGTTGACGTGGCAGTGAGCGGTGCCGCCGCGCATCTCGGGGCCGTAGGACGGGAGCCACGAGACCTGCCGCCCCTCCATCATCCCGCACTGCGCGAGACCGAGGCCGAGCAGCAGCACCCCCTGGCCGCCGAAGCCCGCGATCTTCATCCGCGGGTTCATGTAGCGCGGGTCGACCTTGCCCGGCGCGAAGGACCCGACCTCGTGACCCGTCAGCCGCAGGATCTCGTGGATCTTCGACGGGGCCGGCTCGGGGTGCGGCACGAACGGCTCGCCCTCGTGGTCGGTCTTGTCGACGAAGATGTTGAGCGGGAAGAAGGGGACCATCTTCTCGAGGATGAACTTCTGCGAGTCGGGCGGGTTGATCCCCCAGCCGGTCGGGCAGGTCGAGAGGACCTCGACGAAGGCGAACCCCTTGCGCTCGGCCTGGGTCTCCAGCGCCTTGCGCACGACCTTGCGGGTGCGGTTGATCTCCTTGGCCCCGGCCAGCGCGCAGCGCGCGACGTAGACCGGCGCCTCGAGGGTCGAGATCATCTCGCACATCCGGATCGGGGCGCCCGCCAGCTTGGTGTCGCGGCCCAGCGGCGAGGTCGTGGTCGCCATGCCGGGGAGCGTCGTCGGCGCCATCTGCCCGCCGGTCATGCCGTAGATCGCGTTGTTGACGAAGAAGACCGCCATCTTCTCGCCGCGGTTCGCGGCCTGCAGGATCTCGTTCAGGCCGATCGCCGCCAGGTCGCCGTCACCCTGGTAGGAGATCACGATCGAGTGCGGCCGCGAGCGCTGGGCGCCGGTCCCGACCGCGGGGGCGCGGCCGTGGGCGCACTGGATGTTCCCGGTGTCGAAGTAGTAGTAGCCGAAGACCGAGCAGCCGACCGGCGAGAGGAAGATCGTCCGGTCCTGGACGCCCAGCTCCTCCAGCGTCTCGGCGATCATCTTGTGCAGCTCGCCGTGACCGCAGCCGGGGCAGTAGTGCGTGAGCGTCTTGTCGCCCGACTTGCGCTCGTAGGTGTCGTAGAAGCCCTTGGGCTTCTGGAGGAAGACCTCGTAGACCGGTGCGCTCACAGCACACCTCCCTCTTTCGCGGCGCGGCGGATGACTTCGAGGCACTCCTCGGCGCTGGGCACGTTCCCGCCCATCCGGCCGTAGAAGTCGACCGGGATCCGGTCGTGGATCGAGAGCCGGACGTCCTCGACCATCTGGCCGTTGGAGAGCTCGAAGGTCACCATCCGCCTGGCCTGGCGGGCCAGCTCCTCGAGCCGCGCCTTCGGGAACGGGAAGAGGGTGATCGGCCGCAGCAGCCCGACCGGGATCCCCTCCTCGCGGGCCAGGTGGACCGCCGAGCGGAGCACGCGCGCGACGATCCCGTAGCCGACGACGACCAGCTTCGCGCCGTCGGTCTCGTACTCCGAGAAGCGGACTTCCTTCTCCTCGATTTCCTTGTACTTCCGCTGCAGGTGACGGTTGTGCTCCTCCAGCTCGTCCGGCTCGAGGAAGATCGAGGAGACCAGGTTGCGGCGCGTCGCGGCGTCGGCGCGCGTCGCCCAGTCCTTCTCCGGCAGCGCGGGAACCGGGTCGGGGAAGACCACCGGCTCCATCATCTGCCCGGTGAACCCGTCCGCGGCGATCATCACCGGCGTGCGGTAGCGGTCCGCGGTCTCGAAGGCGGCCATCGTCAGGTCGCACATCTCCTGGCCCGAGGCCGGGGCGTAGACCGGGGTGCGGTAGTTGCCGTGGCCGCCGATCCGCACGACCTGGTTGTAGTCCGACTGCTCGGGCGCGATGTTCCCGAGGCCCGGCCCGCCGCGCATGATCGTCGCGATCACGCAGGGCAGTTCGGCGCCGGCGCAGTAGGAGATCCCTTCCTGCTTGAGGCTGATCCCGGGCCCCGACGACGCGGTCATGCAGCGCACGCCGGTCGCGGCCGCGCCGTAGACCATGTTGATCGAGGCCACTTCCGATTCGGCCTGGATGAAGACCCCGCCCACCGCCGGGAAGTCGCGCGAGGCGGTCTCGGCGATCTCGCTGGCCGGGGTGATCGGGTAGCCGAAGTAGGAGCGCGCGCCGGCCAGGATCGCGCCCTTGACGATCGCGTCGTTCCCCTTGATCAGGATCGGCGTGCGCCGGGCCGGCAGGCCGAGCGCGCCCTTGACGTTGCTTCCGGCGTCGTGCGCCATGGTGTACCCCCGCGCGCCGCACGGTCGCCGCGCGGCGCGGACCTCGCGGCCGCTCAGGCCGTCTTGACGAGCTTGAAGACCGTGATCGCCCCGGGCTCGGGGCAGGCGTAGAAGCAGAAACCGCAGCCCGTGCACCCGGCGCCGGTGTAGGCGACCGGGTGGTAGCCCTGCTTGTTGAGCACCTTCGTCGCGACGAGCACGTGGGCCGGGCAGACGCTGACGCAGAGCAGGCAGCCCTTGCACTCGTCCGCGCCGATCTCGACGCGACCCTTGTCGATCTTCTCGCCAGCCATGTCGATCTCCGGCGGAAGAGGCTTCCGCGGCGGGTTTCGGGCGGGGTTCTTACGGGTAAGCTAACCGCATTGTATCGAGGAGGAAGGGAGGCTGTCAAAGCATCTAGTATCTCGCCCTGGGATCTCGACGCCGAATATTGTTCGGCCTGACATGGGGTCACCCGTTTGGTATTCCGTTGGACTGCCCGCCGTCGGCGCGCCGATCCGACCACGGTCAACCCCGCCCCCGACCCGGTCTCGCGGCGCGACTGGCGGCCCGCCCGGACCTCCCGCACCATGACCGCCGCGACCCCCTCGCCGGGGCCGCCGAGGGTCGCAAGTGCCTGTTCGGATGGGTCTTCTGCGCCTCACCTCTCTGGCGATCGCCGTAAGCTTCGCGGCGGCGGGGGGCTGCGGCACGCCCCGGGATCGCGGCGGGGCCGGCGGCGGGGCGGCCGAACCCGCGTTGCAACCCGCGAGCGCGGCCCAGGTGCTGGAGGCGGCCCGCGCCCCCGGCGCGAAGGCGACGCTGATCAACGTCTGGGCGACCTGGTGCCCGCCCTGCGTCGAGGAGTTTCCGGACCTGGTGAAGCTCCACCGGGCCTACGGCGACCGCGGCCTGCGGCTGGTCCTGGTCTCGGCCGACTTCGACGACCAGCGGGAGGCCGTGATCTCGTTCCTGGGCAAGCAGGGCGTGTCGTTCTCGACCTACCTCAAGGACCAGAAGGACGAGGACTTCATCGACGGGATCGACCCGCGCTGGTCGGGCGCGCTCCCGGCGAGCTTCGTCGTCGACCGCACCGGCGCGATCGTCGATTTCTGGGAAGGAAAGAAGAACTACGCGGCGCTCGAATCCCGGCTCGCGCCGCTCCTGAACTGAACCGTCACGATGGAGGATCCCGGATGAACCGCTTCGTCACCCCGCTGCTGGCCCTCGCGACCCTTGCCACTCCGCTGGCCCTGGCCCAGGACGCCCCGAAGCCGATCGCGCTCGGCGCGTCGATCCCGTCCGACAAGGTCGCGATGAAGAACGTCGACGGGAAGATGCTCACGATCGACTCGGTGAAGGGCGCCAAGGGAACCCTGGTGATCTTCACCTGCAACCACTGCCCCTACGTCAAGGCCTGGGAGAAGCGGATCACCGAGCTGGGGAACGCGTTCGCCAAGCAGGGGATCGGCGTGATCGCGATCAACTCCAACGACCCGGAGCGCAGCGAGGAGGACGACTTCGACGGGATGGTGACGCGGGCCAGGGACCTCGGGCTGCAGTTCCCGTACGTCGTCGACGAGGGCTCGGCCGTGGCGAAGGCGTTCGGCGCGTCGAAGACACCCGAGGCGTTCCTGTTCGACGCGAAGGGAAAGCTGGTCTACCACGGCACGATCGACGACAACGTCAAGGAAGCCGACAAGGTCGAGAAGCGCTACCTGAAGGACGCGCTGACGGCCGTCGCGGCGGGCCAGGCGCCGACCGTCCAGGAGACCAAGGCGCTGGGCTGCGGGATCAAGTTCAAGGAGAGCTGAGCGGCTCGGCGGGGGCCGGCTGGCCGGGCGCGGTCCCGCTCGCCGGCCCCAGCGTGACGCGCACCAGGTCGCCCACCCGCGGCGGCCCTCCCTCGAGCAGCAGCGCCTCGTACGTCGGCCGGTCGCTCGCCGAGGCGCGCCGCTCCAGCGAAAGCGCGCCGATCGCCTCCGGCTCGCCCTGCGGTGGGCCGGGACGGAGCCGCAGCAACCGCGCGTGCCGCGGCAGGGCCAGCTCCGGCGTGCCGCGGTCGAAGATCACGAGCGGCGCGCCGGCCCCGGCGTCCAGCACGCGCCCTTCCAACTCGAGCGAGAACGGGATCGCCACCGTGCCGTGCGCAGCGGCCGGCTTGCCCCCTTCCGTCGCCGGCTCGTAGCGCCAGCGCGAGACCGCCGCGATCGCGGCGCTGTCCAGTTCCGGTCCGGCCGACTGCACGACCTCGACGTCGGTGACCGAGCCGCTGGGCTGCACGGTGAACGAGAGGACGACCTTGCCCGTGCGGTACGCGCGGCGCGCGGCCTCGGGGTAATCGGGCTCGACCTTCGTCACCAGCACGGGAGCGCTGGAGGGAGCGGCACTCGCGGCCGTCGCGGGCGCCGTGGAGGCGGCCACCCCCAGCAGCACGAAGAGGATAGGCAAGGGGCTCATGCGGTGGATCGTACACCCGCCCTCCCTCGCTGCTACCATGCCGCGCCGCGGCCCGGACGCGGAGAGAGGACGGCACCCGTGAAGCCCGCCTGGTGGTCCGCCGGGATCCGGTTCGAGTGCACCGGCTCCGGCAAGTGCTGCGTCTCGCGCGGCGAGTACGGCTTCGTCTACCTGACGCGCGAGGACCGGCGGAGGCTGGCCGACCACCTGGGCCTGGCCCCGGCCGAGTTCCGCCGGCGCTTCTGCGGGAAGACGGACGGGCACTGGCACCTCGCCGATCTCCCGGCCGCGGCCGCCTGCCGCTTCCTCGACGGGACGCGCTGCACGGTCTACGAGGCGCGCCCGACGCAGTGCCGCACCTGGCCCTTCTGGCCGGAGAACATGGTCGCGAAGAAGTGGGACGCGGAGGTCGCGGCGTTCTGCCCGGGGGTCGGCCGCGGCCGGTTGTGGACGGAGGAGGAGATCCGGGCGGTCGTCGAGCGGCAGCAGCGGGCGGACGAGGAAGGCTAGCGGCGCCCCGCGGCGCCTCGATCGCGCCGCGGCCTCCCGGGATGCGCGGCACGCTAACATCGAGCCATGGACACACCGCGCCTTCCCTTCGAGTGCCCGGCCCGCGAGACCACCGCCGCGCGGCGTCGCGCGCAGGTCCTGCTCGGGCTCCTGGTGGGATGCGCGGCGCTGGCGGGCAGCGCGACCCTGCTGGTGCCGCTGTGGACCGCTCCCGACCACGAAGCGCTCGGGCGCGGCGCCTTCCTCGTGCTCAACCTGCTGGTCGCCGGCCTGCTCCTGCCCGGCCTGTTCCTGGCTGCCTACATGGCGATCGCGCCACGCCGGCTGCGCTACCGGATCGAACCGGGCGTGCTCACCGTTCGCACCTGGCTCGTCACTCGGACGGTCACGCTCTTCGGTGCGGTCGCGCGGACGCACTCGCCCGCCATCGCGGTCCGGCTGGCCGGCACCGCGCTGCCGGGCTACTACGCCGGCCTCTTCCGGGCCAACGGGAAGAACCTCCGGATCTACGCGACGGCCGATCGAGATGGGATCGAGATCGAGTCCGACCGACGGGTCTGGGTGACCCCGCCCGACAACGCCGCCTTCCTGGCCGCGTTGCAGGCGGCGGGGGCCCGGATCGAGGGCTGACCGTCCCGATGCGGTCCGGACCCGGAACGGCAGTCCGCAGGTCGCCGTCCGCCGCGCCGCGCGGGCCGCTCGCGCGTTTCGGGCGGGGGTGGACGCCACCGGGGCCGGAGCGTCCTCCCGTAAGATCGCGCGACCCGCTTCCGCTCCGGAGGACTCATGCGTTCACGGTCCCGCCTCGTCCCGGCCCTCGCCGTCCTGCTCGCGCTCCTGGCTGGCCTCGCGCTCCCGGCCGCCGCCGCGACCGACCCGCCGGGCGGCCCCGCCCCCGGCTACCTGCGCTACCCCGACATCCACGGCCGCCTCGTCGTCTTCTGCGCCGAGGCCGACATCTGGCTGACCTCGGACGGAGGGGGCCCGAGCCGCCGGCTGACAACCCACGCCGGGAACGAGTACTTCCCCACCTTCTCCCCGGACGGGACGCTGATCGCCTTCACCGGCGAGTACGACGGCAACCGCGACGTCTTCGTCGTCCCGGTCGCCGGGGGCGAGCCGCGGCGGCTGACCTGGCACCCCGGCCCCGACGAGGTCGTCGGCTGGATGCCCGACGGGAAGTCGATCGTCTTCCGCAGCCCGCGCGCCTTCGGGCCCGGGGGCTGGGAGCTGTTCACGGTCCCGCTGGCGGGCGACCCGTCGGGCAACGACGGGATCAAGCTGCCCCTGGGGTGGGCCGCGCGGCTGGACGTCGACCCCGCGACGGGGGCCTGGGCCTTCAACCGGATCAGCAACGAGTTCCGGACCTGGAAGCGTTACCGCGTCGGCACGTCGCAGGACATCTGGGTCGGCGACCCGAAGTCCGCGGACTTCCGCCGCGTGACGCAGGAGAACGTCGCCGAGGCCTTCCCGATGTGGTCGGGCGGGCGGATCTGGTTCCTCTCCGACAAGGGCGGCACCGCCAACATCTGGTCGATGCAGCCGGACGGCAGCGACCGCCGCAGGCACACCGACCTGAAGGAGTGGGACGCGCGCTGGCCCGGGATGGGGCCCGACGGGCGGATCGTCTTCATGCTGGCGGGTGACGTCGCGCTCTTCGACCCGAAGTCCGGCACGACGAAGACGCTGCCGATCGAGCTGCCCAGCGACCGCTCGCTGACGCGCTCGCGCTATCCCGACGCCGGGCGCTTCGTGACCTGGTACGACCTCGCTCCGGACGGCTCGCGCGTGGCGATCGTGGCCCGCGGCGAGATCGTGTCGGTCCCGGTGAAGGAGGGGGTGACGCTCCCCGTGACCCGCGGCTCCGGTGCACGCGAGAACTGGGCGACATATGACGCCAAGGGGGAGCAGATCCTCTTCGTCAGCGACGCGACGCGCGAGGAGGAGATCCGCAGCGTCGACGCCTGGGGCCGCGAGGAGGCCAAGGTCGTCAAGCCGGCCGGCGCGAGCACCTGGCACTTCCCGCCGCGCGTCTCGCCCGACGGCAAGTGGATCGCGTACGCCGACCAGACCTACGGGTTGTTCGTGATGCCGCGCGCCGGCGGCGCCCCGGTGCAGGTCGACAAGAGCCCCCAGGCGGAGATCCGCGAGTACTCGTGGAGCCCCGACGGGCGCTGGCTGGCCTACTCCCGCGTCGCGCTCAACAACTACAGCTCGGTGCTGATCTACGACACCCGGGACGGGAAGACCCATCCGCTGTCGGGCCCGCACACCTTCGACTACTCGCCCGCCTGGGACCCCGAGGGGCGTTTCCTCTACTTCCTCTCCGACCGCTTCACCAACCCGATCCTCGGCGCGCGCGAGTGGAACAACGTCGAGGTCCGCAACACCAAGGTGTTCATGGTCCTGCTGCGCCCCGACGTCGAGAACCCGCTGGCCCCCAACGCCGGCCTGCCGCCGAAGCCGGACGCCGCAAAGAAGGACGACGATCCCAAGGACGCGAAGAAGAAGGCGAAGGGGGACGGGAAGGACGAGGACGCGGCGAAGGACGAGAAGAAGGACGAGATCAAGCCGGTCGAGATCGAGCTGACCGGACTGGCGCAGCGCGCGGTCGAGCTGCCGGTGGGCCCGGGCCTCTACGGCGGGCTGTCGGCGACCAAGGGAAAGGTCTTCTGGGTCTCGTTCCCGCTCAAGGGAATGGCCGAGCAGCCACCGCTCTTCGGCGACGCCCCGCCGGAGAACGTGTTGATGGCCTTCGACCTGGAATCGAAGAAGGCCGAGCCGTTCGTCGAGGGGATCTCGGACTACGTCCTGTCGGCCAAGGCCAACAAGATCGCGCTCCGCAGGCAGCCGGGCGAGCTCTTCGTCGTCGGCGCCGACGCCCCGCCGGGACCCAAGCTGGCCGAGGGGCAGGTCAAGCTGAACGAGATCGTGCTGGAACTCGACCCGCGCGAGGAGTGGGCGCAGATCTACTACGAGGCCTGGCGCAACATGCGCGACTTCTTCTGGGACGCCGGAATGTCGGGCCTGGACTGGAAGGCGGTCCGCGACCAGTACGCCACGATGCTGCCGCGCCTGGCCTCGCGCGACGACCTGCGCGACCTGATCGGCGAGGTGATCGGCGAGCTGAACACCTCGCACACCTATGTCTGGGGCGGTGACCCCGGGGTCCAGGTCAAGCGCATCCCGGTCGGCCTGCTGGGCGCGGACCTGGTGCGCGAGGGCGACGCCTACCGGATCGTGCGGATCTACCGCGGCGACCCGGCCGACAACGTCCGCTCGCCGCTGCGCGAGGCTGGGGCGGGGCTGAAGGAAGGGGACTTCATCCTGGCGGTCAACCACCAGCCGTTCCCGAAGGACCGCCCCTGGTACGCCGCGTTCGAGGGGCTGGCCGACAAGCCGGTCGTGCTGACGGTGAACGCGAAGCCCGTGAAGGAAGGGGCGCGCGAGGTCGTCGTCAAGCCGCTGGGCGACGAGGAGAAGCTGCGCTACGCCGACTGGGTGCGGACCAACCGCGAGTACGTCGCGCAGAAGACCGGCGGCACGATCGCCTACGTCCACGTCCCCGACATGTGGACCGACGGCCTGGTCGCCTTCAACACCTGGTTCTACCCGCAGCTCGACAAGCAGGGGATGGTCGTCGACGTGCGCTGGAACGGCGGCGGCGCGGTCTCGCAGATGCTGGTCGACCGGCTGGAGCGCCAGCTCATCAGCTGGGACCGCCAGCGCGCCGGCGGGATCTCGACCTACCCGCAGGCCGTGCTCAACGGGCCGTTCGTCGTGCTGACCAACGAGTTCGCCGGCTCGGACGGCGACATCTTCCCGACCGCGATCCAGCTGCGGAAGCTGGCGCCGGTGATCGGGATGCGCAGCTGGGGCGGCGTCAACGGGATCCGCGGCGACAAGCGGACCGTCGACGGCGGGACGGTCACCGCGCCGGAGTTCGCCTGGTGGGACCCGCGGAGCGGCTGGATGCTCGAGAACCGCGGCGTGATCCCCGACATCGAGCTGCAGAACACGCCGCAGGAGCTGGGCCGCGGGGTGGACGCGCAGCTCGACCGGGCGATCGCCGAGGTGCTGAAGCTGAAGGCGGAGCGCCCGCCGCAGCGACCGCTTTTCGGCCCCAGCGTCGACAAGAGCCGCAAGGGCTACGCCGAAAAGGAGCGGTAGGGGCCGGCCTCCGTGCCGGCCCGTTCCGCACGGCGCATCGTTCGGGCCGCCACGGAGGGCGGCCCCTACCGTCCGCACGGCGCATCGTTCGGGCCGCCACGGAGGGCGGCCCCTACCGTCCGCGCGGCGCGATTCCCGCGGCCGGGACGCGCTCCGCGCTGAACGCGGGCCATCGCATCGCCAGGGATTCATCCTTCGCGCATGGCCGACCCCCTCCCGGTCCGGAAGGGCCTGCGCTGGCGCATCCACGACTACCGTCTCGACGGCTGGTACTTCGTCACGCTCTGCGTCCAGGACCGGCTGCGGCTGCTGGGGTGTATCGACTCGGCTGGCGTCCGCCTGTCCGACGCGGGACTGATGATCCGCGACACGCTGCTCGAGCTGGAGCGCTTCGAATCCGGGCTGAGCGTCGACACGCTGGTCGTCATGCCGGATCACCTGCACGCGATCCTCGCGCTGGCGCGCCCGGGAGGTGCCGATCCCTCGCGGGACCTCGGCGCGATCGTGGGCCGGTACAAGTCCCTGAGCACGCGCCGCTACGTGCTCGGGGTGCAGGACCGCGGCTGGCCCCCCTTCCACGGCCGGCTGTGGCAACGCGGCTTCCATGACCGCGTGATCAGGAACGAGCGCGAGTGCGAGGAGTTCCGCGAGTACGTCCGGTCGAATCCACAACGCTGGCTCGCCGCGCACTCGTAGGGGCCGGCCTCCGTGCCGGCCCGTTCCGCGCAGCGCACCCTTCGGGCCGCCACGGAGGGCGGCCCCTACCGACCGCGCGCCCGTCCCCGCGACCAGGTCGACCGGAACGCCGTAGGGGCCGGCCTCCGTGCCGGCCCGTTCCGCGCAGCGCACCCTTCGGGCCGCCACGGAGGGCGGCCCCTACCGACCGCGCGCCCGTCCCCGCGACCAGGTCGACCGGAACGCCGTAGGGGCCGGCCTCCGTGCCGGCCCGTTCCGCGCAGCGCACCCTTCGGGCCGC
>CAYZDB010000076.1:0-10976 GCA_964476985.1 uncultured Acidobacteriota bacterium
CGTCGAGCAGCGCCTGCCACGCGGCTCCCGCGACCGGGACCGCGACGGGGCCGCGACGGCTCACGCCGGCCCCCGCGCCGCGACCGCCTCGCCGAGCCGGCGCGCCAGCCCTCCGAAGGCGCCGTTCGACATCACCGCCACCACGTCCCCCGGCCGCAGCGCCGCGCTCACGCCGGCCAGGATCGCGTCCGGCGCGAGCGGCCCCTCCGCGGCGAGGCCGCGGGCGCGCAGCTTCGAGACGACCGAGGCGACGTCGAGCCGGTCGTCTTCCCGAAACCGCTCCGGCCGGTCGACGGCCCCGAGCCAGGCGGCGTCCGCACCCGCCAGGGCCTCCCCCAGCGCGTCCTCGAAGACCTTCCTCACCATCGTGTTCGAACGCGGCTCGAAGCAGGCCACGAGCCGCCCGCCGGGGGCGACGCGCGCGCGCAGCGTGGCCAGCGTGTGGGCGATCGCCGTCGGGTGGTGCGCGAAATCGTCGTACACGACCACCCCGCCCCCGCGTCCGGTCACCTCGAGCCGGCGCCGCGGCGGGATCCAGGTCGCCAGGTGCCGCGCCGCGTCGGCCACCGGCAGCCCGGCGGCCTCGGCCGCGAGCAGCGCCGCCAGCGCGTTCATCGCGTTGTGCGGCCCCGGCAACGCCAGGCGGACCTCTGCCAGCACCCGCCCGTCGCGCACCGCGCGGAAGCGCTGGCCGTCCTCGCCGTCCTCGCGGTCGCGGGCCGACAGCGCGGCGTTCTCGCCGAGCCCGAAGGTCGCGACGCGGCAGCGCGCCGCGGCCGCCAGCCGCCGCGCCACCGGGTCGTCGTGCGGCACCGCGAGCAGCCCCGACTCGGGGACCATCCGCACCAGCAGCGCGAACGCGCGCTCGACCGCGGCGAGGTCCGGGTAGATGTCGGCGTGGTCGAACTCGACCGCCCCGATCACCGCGACCTGGGGCCAGTAGTGCAGGAACTTCGGCCCCTTGTCGAAGAACGCGGTGTCGTACTCGTCCCCTTCGAGCACCAGGTCCTCGCCGCCGCCGAGCCGCGCGCCGTGAGGAAAGTTCCCGGGCCGCCCGCCGACCAGGAAGGACGGGTCGCGTCCCGCCGCGTGGTGCAGCCAGGCGAGCATGCTGGAGGTGGTGGTCTTGCCGTGGGTCCCGGCCACGACGCTGACGCGCCGGCCGGGGACCAGCAGCCGCTCGACCACCTCGGCCAGCGAGGCCAGCGGCAGCCGCTCGTCCAGCGCGCGCTCCAGCTCCGGATTTCCGCGCGAGACGGCGTTGCCGACGACGACCAGGCCGGGCGCGCCGGGCGGGTCGAGGTTCGTCGCGGCGTAGGGGGTGCGGACCTCGATCCCGGCCGCCGCGAGCACCTCCGAGGCGGGCGGGTAGACCGCCTGGTCCGAGCCGCGCACGCGCACGCCCCGCTCGGCGAGCAGCGTCGCCAGCCCCGACATCGCGACGCCGCCGACGCCGATGAAGTGCACCGCGTCCGGCCAGTCCGCCGCCCACCGCCCCATGCCGCTGCCTCCTTCCGCCCCGCGCGGGGCCGTCGATTATGACCCGGACGGGATAAGATCGCGGCGCGCGCGACCCGCGCGGGAGGCGCACCGATGGTCCCCTCCGCCACGCCCGCCGGCCCCGTTCCGGCCCTCGCTCCGCTGCTGCTCCTGCTCGTGTTGCTGGCCTGCGGCCCGCGCGGCGCCGCCGGCGGGGGGGCGGAGGACGCCCCGGGACCCGCCGGCGCGACCGCGCCGGCGGCACGCGCCCCGGAGCGGGAGGCGATGGTGGCGCGGCAGCTCGCGGGGCGCGACATCACGGACCCGCGCGTGCTGGCCGCGATGCGCACGATCCCGCGCCACGAGTTCGTTCCGCCCGACGTCGCCGGCGCCGCCTACCAGGACTCGCCGCTGCCGATCGGGCTCGGGCAGACGATCAGCCAGCCCTACATCGTGGCGCTGATGACCCAGCTCGGTCAGCCCGGGCCGCAGAGCCGGGCGCTCGACGTCGGGACCGGCTCGGGCTACCAGGCCGCGGTCCTGGCCGAGGTCGCCGGGAAGGTCTACTCGATCGAGATCCTCTGCGAGCTGGCGCGCGAAGCCGAGGCCCGGCTCGACCGGCTGGGCTACCGCAACGTCGAGATCCGTTGCGGCGACGGCTACCGCGGCTGGCCGGAGGCGGCGCCGTTCGACGTGATCATCGTCGCCGCCGCCCCGGAGGAGATCCCCCAGCCGCTGATCGACCAGCTCGCCCCGGGCGGGCGGCTCGTGATCCCGGTCGGCGAGGGGCACCAGGAGCTGATCGTCGTCGAGCGCGCCCGCGACGGGGCGATCTCCCGCTTCTCGGCCGGCGGGGTGCGCTTCGTGCCGATGACGGGCGAGGCCCAGAAACGGTAAATCCGCGCCTCCTGCGCTAGACTTCCGGTTCTTTCGCGGCCGGAAGGCCGCCCCAGGAGCTCCCCGCCGTGGCCAAGGAAATCACCCCCCGGGCAACCGACTACGCCCGCTGGTACACCGACGTCGTCCTCAAGAGCCAGCTCGCCGACTACAGCCCGGTCAAGGGCTGCATGGTGATCCGCCCCAACGGCTACGCGCTCTGGGAGAACATCCAGAAGACCCTCGACGGGATGTTCAAGGAAACCGGTCACGTCAACGCCTACTTCCCGCTCTTCATCCCCAAGTCGTTCCTGGCCAAGGAGGCCGAGCACGTCGAGGGGTTCGCCAAGGAGTGCGCGATCGTCACGCACACGCGGCTGAAGGCCACCGGCGAGGCCGGCCACATGGCGGTCGTGCCGGACCCCGAGAGCGCGCTGGAGGAGGAGCTGGTCGTCCGCCCGACCTCCGAGACGATCATCTATTCGATGTTCGCGAAGTGGGTCCAGTCGTGGCGGGACCTGCCGATCCTGCTCAACCAGTGGGCCAACATCGTGCGCTGGGAGATGCGCACGCGGCTCTTCCTGCGGACCACGGAGTTCCTCTGGCAGGAGGGCCACACCGCCCACGCGACCCACGAGGAGGCCCAGGAAGAGGTCCTGCGGATCCTCGAGATCTACCGCCGCTTCGCCGAGGAATACCTGGCGCTGCCGGTGCTCACCGGGGTCAAGACCGAGAAGGAGAAGTTCGCCGGGGCGCTCCGGACCTACGCGATCGAGGCCCTGATGCAGGACGGCCGGGCCCTCCAGGCCGGCACCTCCCACGACCTGGGCCAGAACTTCGCCCGCGCCTTCGACGTCCGCTACCAGGCCGCGAGCGGCGGCTGGGAGCACGTCTGGAACACCTCCTGGGGCGTCTCGACCCGGCTGATCGGGGCGGTGGTGATGGCCCACGGGGACGACGACGGGCTGATCCTCCCGCCGCGGATCGCCCCGCTCCAGGCGGTGATCGTCCCGATCTGGCGCAACGACGAGCAGCAGCGGGAGACGGTCGCCGCGGCCCGCGAGATCGAGGGCCGGCTGCGCCGGGCCGGGGTCTCGGTCCGGGTCGACGACCGGGACTCGGTCAATCCCGGCTTCAAGTACGCCGAGTGGGAGCTTCGGGGGGTCCCGCTGCGCCTGGAGCTCGGCCCCCGCGACGTCGCCTCCGGCTCCGTGATGGCCGTCTCGCGGCTCGACCGCTCCAAGACCCCGCTCCCCTGGGACGGCCTCGGGGAGAGCGTCCCGGCCCTGCTGGAGGGGATCCAGGCCGCCCTGTTCGAGCGCGCCCGCCAGCGCCGCGAGGAAACGACCCGCGGGGTCGACTCCTGGGAGGAGTTCGTGTCCGGGGTGGAATCGGGGGGCTTCCTGCTCGCCCGCCACTGCGGCAGCACCGAGTGCGAGGTCCGGATCCAGGACGAGACCAAGGCGACGGTCCGCGTCATCCCGCCCGATCGGCCCGAGGACCCCGGCCCGTGCGTCCGCTGCGGGGCTCCCGCGGCGGGCCGGATGGTCTTCGCGCGGGCCTACTGAAGCCATACCTCTCCTTACCTCTCGGTAAGTCGTTCCGCTTGCCAAGCGGCCCGACCTCCCGTACAAGAAGGGGGTCCGGCCGCCGGGAGGGGTCGCGGGGCTCACCGATTGTGGTCCCGCCCGCCATGTCCCCCACCCCTTGTGGGTGGCCGAGCGGGACGCCGGCCGGAAAGAGGATGACGACGTGTTCTGCTGGAAGCGCACAAGGCGTGTCTCCGCCCTGACCGTGCTCGCGTGCGGTCTCGTGCTGGGCGCGTTCTACGCGCTCCTGGCCGACGAGCCGCTCCACCCGGCCGCGCTGGTCGAGCGCTCGCCGGTCGACCGCGACCTTGCGGCGATCGCCGCCGACGGCGTGCTGCGCGTCGCGATCCCGGCGGACGACGTGGCCTACGCCACGCGCGGTGGCCGGAGCGACGGGCTGGCGTACGACCTGGCCGGCCGGATCGCCCGGCGTCTCGGGGTCCGGCTCGAGGTCTACACGGTCGCCCAGCCGGGGACCGGCCTGCGCGACCTGGCGCGGGGCAAGGCCGACCTGCTGGCGCTCATCGACCCGGGTCCGACCCCCGTCCACGACCAGGCGGCCTGGACCACGCCGCTGGAGCAGGCCCGGGTGGTCGTCGCCGGCCGCGAGGCGGGCGGGATCCGCTCGCTGGAGGATCTGCGTGGCCGCGAGATCGTCGTCCGCCGCGACACCCGGCTGGAGGAGGCGGCCCGCGGCTGGGCGGCGGCGGGCTACCCGATCGCGATCCGGACCGTCCCGCAGCGGGTCTCCGACGAGGAGCTGGCCGAGGCCGCGGCGGAAGGGCGTCACCCCCTGGTGGTGATGGACGAGCGGCGGGCGCGTCTCGAGCGCGCGCTGTTCGAGGATCTCGAGGTCAGCGGCCCGCTCGGCGACCTGCTGCCGGTCCGCTGGGCCACCCGCCCCAATGCCCCGCACCTGGCGCAGACGGTCTCGCGCCTCTTCGACGCCGCCCGCGAGGTCGGCCTGCTCGCCGAGCTGAACCGGCAGTACCTGGAGAACCCGCGGCGGCTGCGCCACTCGCGTCACTTCGAGACCTGGCACGGCGGCGGCGAGATCTCCCCCTGGGACGGCCTGCTGCAGCAGGCGGCGCAGAAGCACGGCTTCGACTGGCGCCTGCTGGCCGCGCTGGTCGCGACCGAAAGCGGCTTCGACCCGGCCTCGATCGGCCCCGGCGGCTCGATCGGCCTGATGCAGCTGATGCCCGCCACGGCCCGCGAGTTCGGTGCCGAGGACCCGCTCGACCCGCAGCAGAACGTCCTCGCCGGGGCGCGCCACCTGCGCTGGCTCTGGGAGACCCTCCCGGGGATCGCGGAGCGCGACCGGCTGGCCTTCACGCTCGCCGCCTACAACATGGGGCTGGGCCACCTCGACGACGTGCGGGACCTGGCCGCCTCGCGCGGGCTCGACCCGGACCGCTGGGAAGGGAACGTGGCCGCGGTGCTCCCGCTCAAGGAGGACCCGCGGGTCGCGTCGACGCTGCCCCACGGCTTCGCGCGCGGCACGCTGACGCTGAACTACGTCGACCGCGTGCTCGACAAATACAGCCAGTTCTCCGTCGCCGCCCGGCAGCCCGCGGTGCGCAAGCTGGCCGCCGCGCGCCAGGACTCCTAGGCGCCCGCCCCTAGGGGTTCCCCTCGACCCCGACCGCCGTCCCCTTCTTCGGCAACCGCAGCGTGTACTGGCCGTGCGGCAGCACCGCCTCCCTGAGCTGGGGGTTGGCGGTCCGCAGCGCGGCGTAGCCGACGCCGTGACGGGCAGCGACCTCGCGCAGTGCGATCGTCCCCTGCTTCTGCTCGATCACGACCCGGGTGAACTCGGGGACGAACAGCGGCGCCATCCGCACCAGGCCGTAGGCCTCGGGGTCCTGGAAGACCAGCTTGGCGGCGAGCGCGCGGTAGACGTAGCGCCGGGTCTCGTAGGGGAGGTAGAGGTCGAAGTAGGGCGCGGGGCCGCCGTTGTCCCTGATCGCGCCGCGCACGGTTCCCTCCCCCGAGTTGTAGGCGGCCATCGCCAGGAACCAGTCGCCGAACTCGGCCTTCAGGTCGCGCAGGTAGCGCAGCGCCGCGTCGGTCGAGCGCTCGGGGTCCATCCGCTCGTCGAGGACCTTGTCCACGCGCAGGCCGTAGCGCGTCGCCGTGCCGGAGATGAACTGCCAGAGCCCGAGCGCGCCGGCCGGCGAGCGGGTCGTCCATCGCAGGTCCGACTCGATCATCGCCACGTACTTGAGGTCGTCGGGCAGCCGGGCCTCGCGCAGCCGGGCCTCGATCAGCGGCAGCACCGACGGGGCGCGGCGGGTCCAGAGCAGCGGCATCGTGGGGCGCCCGACGGTCAGGACCAGCTCGTAGGCCAGCGCTTCGCGGACCTCCGGCCGGTCGAGCGGGAAGGGCTGGCCGCAGAAGGTCGCCTGCTCGGGGATCGGAAGCTCCGCCAGCACGCGGGCGGGCAGCGTCCGCAGCGCCTCCAGCGCGGGGTCCGCCTCGGCGCCCGCGGCGGCCGGCGAGGGGACGGCGGCCGGCGCCGCGCTGCTCGCGGCGGACGCGAGCCAGGCGCCGGTCAGGAGGGCCCCGGCGAGGGCGAAGGCCAGGGCGACGGAAGCGACGACACGCTGGGTGACCACGCGGACCTCCGCGGCGCGCGCGTTCGCGGCGCCTGCGGAGGAGTATAGAGACCCGCCCCTCAGGGCGCCGTGGACGCGGTCTTCCCCTTCGGCGGATCGGTCCGGCGCAGCACCGCGTCGAGGATCGCCAGCCCCTCGTCGATCGCGGCGGCGTCGATGTTGAGCGCCGGCCGGAAGCGCAGCGAGCGCTGCCCGCAGGGGAGCACGAGCAGCCGCGCCTCGTGGCAGTCGCGGATCACCCGGTCGCGCGTCGCCCCGTCGGGGAAACTGATCGCGCACATCAGGCCGCGGCCGCGGACGTTGCCCACCAGGCCCGGGTAGCGGGCACCGAGCCCCTCGAGCCCGTCCAGCAGCCGGGCCCCCTGCCGCGCCGCGTTCTCGACCAGCCGCTCGCGCTCGATCACCTCGAGGATCCGGGTCGCCCGGAACATGTCGACCAGGTGCCCGCCCCAGGTGCTGTTGATGCGCGACGAGACGTGGAAGACGTTGTCCGGCTCCTCGTCGACGCGTGGCCCCGCCATCAGCCCGCCGATCTGCATCTTCTTGGCGAAGGTGACGAGGTCGGGCACGGCGCCGAGCTGCTCGAAGGCCCAGAAGGTCCCGGTCAGCCCGACGCCGGTCTGGACCTCGTCGAAGATCAGCAGCGCGTCGAACTCGTCGGCCAGGGCGCGCAGGCCGGCGAGGAACCCCGGCCGGAAGTGCCGGTCGCCTCCCTCGGCCTGGATCGGCTCGACGATGATCGCGGCCACGTCGTCCCGCCGCTCCTCGAAGGCCTGCCGGGCCCGCGCCAGCGCGTCGGCCTCGGCGGCCTCGAGCCGCTCCGCCTCGCGCTCGTCGAGCGGGAAGTGGATCGCCGGCGACGGGATGCGCGGCCAGTCGAACTTGGGGAAGTACATCGTCTTGCGCGGGTCGGCGGTGTTGGTCAGCGACAGGGTGTAACCCGAGCGGCCGTGGAAGGCCCACTCGAGGTGCAGCACCTGGTGCCCGCGCTCGGCGGTGTGGCCGCGGCGGAAGTTGCGCCGGACCTTCCAGTCGAACGCGACCTTGAGCGCGTTCTCGACCGCCAGCGCGCCGCCGTCGACGAAGAAGAACCAGCGCATCGAGGGGTGGCGCGCGACCCGGTCGACCGCCTCGACGAACTCGCCGTAGGCCTCGGTGTAGACGTCGGAGTTGCTCGGCTTGTTGACCGCCACCCGCGCCAGCCGCTCCAGCGCGGCCGGCTCGGTCAGCGCCGGGTGGTTCATCCCGAGCGGGTTGCTGGCGAAGAAGGTGAAGAAGTCGAGCAGTTCGCGGCCGTCGCGGGCGTCGACCAGGCGGCAGCCGTGCGAACGCTCGAGGTCGAGCACCAGGTCGAGCCCGTCGACCTGCATGCGGCGGCGCAGCGCGTCGAGGACGCCGCCCGGAGCGAGCCGCGTGGTGGTCATCCGCGCGACCCGGCGGGCCCTCCCGCCGCCTCCGCGGCGTCGAGCGCGGAAGCCGGGAGGTGGATGCGGGGCGACTCCTTGGTGGTCGACAGGACCACGACCGTCTCCGTGCCGCGCACGCCGGGCAGCGCGTTGAAGCGGTCGAGGATCAGCAGCTGGAGCGAGCGGCGGTCGGGCACGCGGACCTTCAGGAAGCAGGTCGCGTTGCCGGTCACGCGGTGGCACTCCTGCACCTCGGCCATCTCCGCGACCTCGTCGAGGAAGCGCTGCTCGTGGCGCGGGTGCTCGATGAAGACCTGGACGAAGGCCAGCAGGTCGCACTGGGCCTTCTCCGGGTCGAGCAGCGCGGCGTAGCCGCGCACGACCCCCGAACGCTCGAGCTTCTTGATCCGTTCGTGGACGGCGGCGGCGGAGAGGTTGATCGCCTTGCCGATCTCGGCCCGCGAGCAGCGCGCGTCGCGCTGCAGGATCTCGAGGATCGCCCGATCGACCGCGTCCAGCCGCGGGAGTTCGGAAGGAGGGGTTTGGGAGCCAGAGATCATTCTGCCGGGAGTGCTCATGGGAGAATAATATCTCTCCGCCTAGCCCTTTGGCAAGATGATCTTAACGGAAAGGGACCGCCGGTTTCAGTCCGCGTCGGGCCGCCCGAAGGCCCGCATCGAGTCGGCCATCTCGCGCAGCCGGTCGTCGACCCGCCGGCCCAGGCTCCCTGCGGGCCACTCCCCCTGTTCGTCCGGGACCCCGAGCGGCATCCGCATCAGCAGGCGGCACAGGTCGTCCACGGTCGAGGCGGCGTAGACCCGGAAGCAGCCCCGCGCGGCGTCCGCCACGACCGCCGCATCCAGCTGGAGCGCGCCGGCGGCGGCGGCCGGGACGATCACCCCCTGGGTCCCCGAGAAGCCGCGGTCGCGGCAGACCCGCCAGAACCCCTCGACCTTCTCGTTGATTCCGCCCACGGTCAGGACCTGGCCGTGCTGGTCCACCGCCCCGGTCAGGGCGAGGTCCTGGCGAACCGGCGCCCGCGCCAGCGCCGAGAGCAGCGCGACGAGCTCGGCGCCCGAGGCCGAGTCCCCCTCGACGCCGCCGTAGGACTGTTCGAAGCAGGTGCTGGCGGTCACCGCCAGGGGGTGCCGCTGGGCGAACAGCGACCGCAGGTACCCGGCGAGGATCAGCGAGGCCTTGGTGTGGATCTCGCCCGACAACTCGGCCTCGCGCTCGATGTCGATGATCCCCGACCGTCCGACCGAGGCGGTCGCGGTGACGCGCACCGGGTAGCCGAAGCGCTCGAGGTTGGTCTCGATCACGGCCAGCGCGTTGGCCTGGCCGATCCGCTCGCCCGTCACCTCGAGCCGCAGCGCCCCCTCGCGGATCGACTCGTGGACGCGCCCGGAGAGCAGTCCCTCGCGCTCGCGCCGGGCCTCGAGCGCCCGCTCGACGTGGCCGCGCGCGACGCGCGCCGCGCCGCCGTCGCGCGCGAACCAGGAGGCCTCGCGCGCCAGGTCGGCGAGCCAGCGGAAGCGGGTCGAGATCTTCCCGGCGCCGCCCGCGACCCGGGCGAGGTGCTCGAGGATCCGGCCGACGGCCGCCGCCTCGAACGGCAGGAGCTGCTCCGCGGCGCAGACCCGCCCCAGGAAGCGGGCGTAGGAGAGCGCCGCCTCCGCGGTCAGCGGGATCCGCTCGTCGAACAGCGCGGTGACCTTGAAGAGCTTCGCGAACTCCTCGTCCCCCTGCGCCATCGCGTCGCGCAGCGCCGGCGTCCCGACCAGGATCACGGTGGCCGCGACGGGGATCGGCTGCGGCACGAGCGGCGGCGGGCCCTCCCCCGCGAACGGCGCGGCGGGAGCCGCCAGGCCGGTCCGCAGGGTGCGCCGCAGCGCGCTCCAGGCCCCGTCCTCGGCCAGCAGGTCGTGGGCGTTGAGCAGCAGGAACCCGCCGTCGGCGCGCTGCAGCGCTCCGGCGCGGATCCCGCCCAGGTCGGCGCGCAACCCGCCGTCGGGACCGCGCTGGGTCTCGATCGTGCCCAGCAGGCGCCCCGCGGTCGGGTACGTCTCCTCGACGATCGGGCGCCCGGCCTGCCCCGTCCGCTCGACGACGACGTTGACCGCCATCGCCACCGCCGGGCCGCGCTCGGCGATGTCGTCGCTCCCTTCGGCGCCCGCGGCGGCGCGGTCGCCGGCCGCGAACGCGATCGGAACTAACTCGAGCAGGAACCCTTGGACCTGCGCGAGGTACTCATCGAGCGCCTCGCGCTCCCCCTAGGGCACACCCAGCGCCTGGCGGACCTCGGCCAGCCCGCTGACGATCATCGGCTCGGCTGCCTCGCGATCGACTGCGGCCAGCGCCTCGTCGAGCTTCTCCCCCAGCTCCTTCAGCGTCGCACTGGTCTCGGCCAGCCGGGCCGCGAGCAGCGGGTGCTGCGCGGCGAGCCGGTCGGCCTCGGCCTGGGTCAGCTTGCCGTCCTTCACATGGACCGGCAGCTCGGCGAGGCCCACCGGCTGGCCCCCGACCAGCGGGGCCAGGTCGTGCATCCGGTACGGCCCCATCGCCACTTCCACGAGGCCGAAGCCCTGCTTCGCGACCTCGGCCTGGAACTCGGCGACGACCGAGGATTGCCGGCCGCGCAGCCCCTTGGCGACGCGGTCGCGACGGCGCCGGTGGGCCCCGGAGGCGCGCAGCGCGGCCAGGCCGTGGTTCACGCTCTCGGCCAGCGCCGCCAGCCGGTCGCGCAGCACGCGCCCGGTGCCGGGCGGCAGGCGCAGGGCGCGGGGCGCGCGCGGGTCGTCGAAGTTGAAGACGTAGGCCAGGTCGTCCGGGACCGGTCCGCCCGCCGCCGCGCGCTCGATCACCCGCCGCACGGTGCTGGTGCGTCCGGTCCCGGGGGCGCCGGCGACGAACACGTTGTAGCCGGGGGCCGCGATCCCGATCCCGAGCTCGATCGCCGCGATCGCGCCGGGCTGGCCGCCGACGTCGTCGCCGTCGCCGGACAGCTC
>CAYZDB010000077.1:0-10959 GCA_964476985.1 uncultured Acidobacteriota bacterium
CGGGCGTCGAAGGTCGTCCCGCCGTCGGCCGGGGCCGCGGCGCGGGACGGCGGCTCGAAGGCCGGCAGCTCCAGCTCGTCCCCCGGCGCCAGGATCAGGGCGCGCTCGAGCAGGTTCTCCAGCTCGCGCACGTTCCCCGGCCAGGGGTGGGCCTCGAGCCGCCGGAACGCCGCCTCCGGGATCCGCGGCGGCCGCCGGTTGAGGCGCGCCGCGTGGCGCGCGACGAAGTAGCGGGCCAGCGGCCGGATCTCCCCGGGCCGGGCGCGCAGCGGCGGCAACACCAGCGGGAAGACGGCCAGCCGGTAGAAGAGGTCGGCCCGGAAGCTCCCGGCGGCGACCAGTTCCTCGAGCGGGCGGTGCGTCGCCGCCAGGATCCGGACGTCGACCCGCACCGGATCGGCGCCCCCCAGGCGGGTGAAGGCGCGCTCCTCGAGCGCGCGCAGCAGCTTGACCTGCACCGCCAGCGGGACGTCCCCCAGCTCGTCCAGGAACAGCGTCCCGCCGTCGGCCAGCTCGAATTTGCCGGGCTGCCGCGCCACGGCGCCGGTGAAGGCCCCCTTCTCGTGGCCGAACAGCTCGCTCTCCACCAGCGACTCGGGGAGCGCGCCCAGGTTCACCGCGACGAACGGCGCGGCGAGCCGCGGCGACAGTTCGTGGATCGCGCGCGCCAGCCCCTCCTTGCCGGTCCCGGTCTCGCCGCGGATCAGGACCGTGGTGTCGGTCGCGGCGACCCGCCGCGCCTGCTCCATCACCGCGCGCATCGCCGGGCTCTCGGCCACGTAGCGCCGTCCGCCCCGCGTCGTCTCCTCGCGCAGCACGGCGTTCTCGCGCTGCAGCGCGCGCGCCAGCCGGCGGACCTCGTCGAACATCAGGCTGTTGGAGAGCGCGATCGCCAGCAGCCGCGCGATCTGCCCGGCGTGGCAGGCGCAGCCGGCGAAGACCCCCTCGCGCGGGGCGTGCGCGATCTCCAGCGCCCCCAGCGCGCGGCCGTTGACGACCAGCGAGAAGCTCGCGACCGAGCCGTAGCCGCGCGGCGCGAGCACGGCCTCCTCGCGCCAGCGCGGCGCGCCGGCGCCCAGCCGCTCGGCGAAGACCGGCTCGCCCCCAACCAGCGCCGCGCCGGCGAGCGAGCCCTCGAGCCGGAAGCGCGCCCCGGAGCCGCCGGCGCCGAGCGGGTCGTCGGCGGTCAGGGTTTCCGCCCAGCCGGGAGCGTCCGGCAGGCAGCGGTGGATCGCCACGCGGGTCGGGCCGTAGTGCCGCCGGATCAGCGCGCCGATCCGCTGCAGGACCTCGCCCATGTCGACCGTGGCCAGGACCGAGCCGAGCGCTTCCTCGAAGAGGTCGGCGCTGGGCGGGCAATGGGGGTTGCCCGGGTGGACCGGCAGGTCGTGGCGCACGCCTCGTGATACCCGCCCGCCGTTGCCGGCGCAACCACATGTCGTTGCGCCCCAACCAGGCCCAGCGGCAACCTCCTGACAGACGGGCACTTGAGCGCGTGGCCCGGACCTTGCTCTGGGAATGGGCGTCCCGATCCCGAAAGGAGCCGTCCCGATGGACCCGATCGACGTCCTGATGCAGGAACACCAGGTCATCCTCCGCGTGATCGACGCCGCGGAGGCCTTCGCCGCCCAGGTCGACCGGACCGGCCACGACGGCCGGGCCGAGCTGGCCGACTTCGTCACCTTCATCCGCGAGTACGCCGACGCCCGCCACCACGGCAAGGAGGAGGACATCCTGTTCGAGGCGATGCAGGAGGTCGGCTTTTCGACCGAGGCCGGGCCGCTGGCGGTGATGCTCCACGAGCACACCGAGGGGCGGCGCCTGGTGCGCGAGATGGCGGACGCCGCAGCGACCCCCGCGCCCTGGACCCCGGCCGAGCGCTCGGCGGTCGTCGGGGCGGTCGAGAGCTACGCCGCGCTGCTGCGCAACCACATCTGGAAGGAGGACAACATCCTCTACCCCGCGGCGCAGAACGCGCTGGACGAGACCGCCTACGGCGTCGTCGCACAGCGGGTCAGGTCGTTCGACGGCGAGTGGACGGCGAAGGGAAAGCTCTCCGAGCTGGACGCCCTGGCCGAGAAGCTGATCGCGCGCACGCCGCGCGCCTGAAGATCCCTGAAGACCACGGAAGAACCTGGAGATCGAGGAGACCGCGATGCAGACCCTGAAGTCCAGCAAGGCCGAGCCCGCCCGCCCCTTTCCCTACGCCGCGCTCGTCGACTACCAGGAGGGGGGGATCGTCAGCCGCACCCTCTACAAGGAGGCCCCCGGCACGCTCACCCTCTTCGCCTTCGACGCCGGCCAGCAGCTCTCCGAGCACACCGCCCCCTTCGACGCCTTCGTCCAGGTCCTCGACGGCGCGGTCGAGCTGACGATCGACGGGAAGAGGGTTCCGGCGAGGGCGGGGGAGCTGGTGCTGATGCCGGCCGGCGTGCCGCACGCCGTGACCGCGCGCGAGCGGTTCAAGATGCTGCTGATCATGTTCCGCCGCTGACCGCGGCGCACGGCACCCGCCCGGGAGACCGACACGATGCTGTTCCTGCGCCTGCTGCCGGCGATCCTCTGCGCCCTGCTGATGGGGGCCCACGCCTCGCGCGCCGGCTGGGGGCTGTTCGCGGCCGTCGGCTTCGCGCTGATCCCGCTGCTGTTCTTCGTGCGCCGCCGCTGGGTCCTGAACGTCAGCCGGATCCTGCTCGCCGCCGCCGCCCTGGAGTGGCTGCGCGCGGCCTGGGCCTACGGCGCCCAGCGCGCGGCCCTGGGCCAGCCGTCGCTGCGGCTCTGGCTGATCCTCGGCGGGGTCGCCGCCTTCAACCTGGCCGCCGCGGCCCTGCTCTCCGGACCGCGCGTGCAGAAGTGGTTCGACCGCAACGAGCGGACCGCGCCCGTCGCCACCGCCGCGTTCCTGGTCGCGTTCGCGCTCCTGGCGGTGATCCAGGTCAAGCCGGCGCTCCGGCTGCTGCTGCTCGACCGCTTCGTCCCGGGCGGGGGGTGGCTCGAGGCGCTGGCGCTCTCGGCCTACGCCGCGGTCGTGGCCGACTGGCTGCTCGACACGCCGCGGATCGCGACCTGGCGCTTCCGGATCTGGATGCTCTTCTCGATCGTCTTCTTCGCGCAGCTCGGGCTGGGCCTCGCCGGCTTCACGACGTTCCTGATGACCGGCGCGCTCCACCTGCCGATCCCGGCGATGATCGCCGGCGGCCCCGCCTACCGCGGCGGCGGCTTCTTCATGCCGATCCTGTTCCTGGTGACGATCGCCTTCGTCGGGCCCGCCTGGTGCTCGCACCTCTGCTACTTCGGGGCCTGGGACAACGCGGCGGCGCGGGTCCTGCCGCGCACGAAGCCGACGCCGCGCTGGCTGCCGCACCTGCGCTGGGCGCTGCTCGCGCTCGTGGTGCTGGGCGCGCTGGGGCTGCGCGCTGCCGGTGTGCCGGGGCCGGTCGCCGCCGGCTTCGGGCTGGGCTTCGGGCTGGTCGGCGTCGCCGTGATGATCCTCTGGTCGCGGAAGAAGGGGGTGATGACCCACTGCGTCGGCTACTGCCCGATCGGCGCGCTGGCGACCGGCCTCGGCAAGCTCTCGCCGTTCCGGCTGGAGATCGGCGAGGGCTGCACGGAGTGCCGGGCCTGCACGGTGGTCTGCCGCTTCCGCGCGCTCGAGATCGAGGACCTGCGGCGGCGGCGCGCCGGGATCGCCTGCACGCTCTGCGGCGACTGCCTGCCGTCGTGCCACGGGACGTTCATCCGTTACCGCTGGCTCGGGCTCTCGCCGCGCGCCGCGCGCGGCCTGTTCGTCGCGCTGATCGCCGCGTTCCACGCGGTCTTCCTGGGGGTGGCGCGGATCTGACACGCCGCCGCGGGGTGCTACCATTTCCGCCGTTACGGAGGCGGCGATGGACCTGGAGCGGCTGATCGGATCGGTCATCTCGGGCGCCATGGGCGCGAAGGGAAAGAAGGGGCGCAAGGCCTACGGCTACCTCGCGGGCGGCCGGCGCTCGTCCGGCGGGCTGGGGTCGCTGATCACCCCCGGTACGCTGCTCGGGGCCGCGGGCCTGGCGTGGGGGCTGTTCGAGGTCCTCAAGCAGCAGGGCGGCACGGGCCAGTGGGCCAGCCCGGGCGGCTCGCCGGGGCCGGCCGCGCCGCCGACGCAGCCGGGCGCCGCCGGCGGACCGGTCGTGCCGCCGCCGCTGCCGGGCGAACCGCCCGCGGCACCCGGTGCCGCCGGCGCGCTGCCGCCGGAAGCGCTGCGCCTGGTCCGCCTCGCGATTTCCGCCGCCCGCGCCGACGGCACGCTCTCGCCGGCCGAGCGCGGGATCCTGCTCGAGCACGCCCGCGCCGCCGGCGCCGAGGCCCTGGTGCTCCAGGAACTCGATCAGCCGCGGCCGCTCGCCGAGATCGTCGCGGGGGTCTCCGACGCCGCGGCCCGCGAGCAGATGTACGGCCTGGCCTTCGGCATCGTCCGCGCCGACGAAGGGGTCTCCGGCGCGGAGCGGATCTTCCTGGCCCAGCTGGCGCACCGCCTCGGCCTCGACGCCTCCAAGGTGGCGCGGCTCGAGACCGAGGCCGCCGCCGCGATCGACGCGCAGCCGGACACCCCCTGACCGAGCCCCGGGAGGACGCACCATGGGAGCGAGCCCGCAGTGGTACATGGCGATCGGCGGCCACAAGGTCGGTCCGGTCACGGAAGCCGAGATCCACGCCAACCTGCAGAACGGCAGCATCGACGCCGAAACGCTCGTCTTCGCGGGCGGGATGGCGAACTGGACGCCGCTCAAGCTGGTCCCGCAGTTCCAGTCCTACTTCGGCGGCGGTCCGAGCGGGCCGGTCGGGATCCCGACGATCCCCGGCCGCGCCGCGCACGACATCGAGTTCGACATCAAGGGTGCCGAGATGCAGTACGTCGAGGTGCTGCTCGACCCGGGCGAGGCGGTCGTCGCCGAGGCCGGCGTACTGATGTACATGACCTCCGGGATCGAGATGGACACGATCTTCGGCGACGGCTCGGCGGCCTCGCAGCAGGGTGGGCTGGTGGGGGCGCTGCTCAGCGCCGGCAAGCGGGTGCTCACCGGAGAAGGCCTGTTCATGACGGTCTTCACCAACCGCGGCGGCGCCAAGGAGCGGGTCGCCTTCGCCGCGCCCTATCCCGGGAAGGTCCTGGCGCTCGACCTGCGCACGCTGGGCGGGCAGCTGATCTGCCAGAAGGACTCCTTCGTCTGCGCCGCGCGCGGCGTGTCGGTCGGGATCGCGTTCCAGAAGAAGATCGGGGCCGGGCTGTTCGGCGGGGAAGGGTTCATCATGCAGAAGCTGGAAGGGGACGGGCTGGTCTTCGTCCACTCCGGCGGGACGATCCACACGATGGACCTGGGCCCCGGCCAGACGCTGCGCGTCGACACCGGCTGCCTGGTCGCGCTGACCCCGACCGTCAACTACGACATCCAGTTCGTCGGCAAGGTGAAGACCGCGCTGTTCGGCGGCGAGGGGATCTTCTTCGCGACCCTGACCGGTCCGGGGAAGGTCTGGCTGCAGTCGCTCCCCTTCAGCCGGCTCGCCGACCGGATCTACAAGGCCGCCCCGGCGGCGGGCGGCGGGCGCCGTGAAGAGGGCTCGATCCTCGGCGGGCTGGGCGGGCTGCTCGACGGGGACAATCGCTGAGGCGCGGCGCGACGACGCGAGGCGAGGCCGGGCGGGGCCGCGCGAGACGCAGCCCAGCCCGGTCCGCCGCGCGCTACGGTCCGGGCAGCGGCGGGGTGGCGGGGTCGAGCAGCTCGGCCAGCTCGGCGAACAGCGCTTCGGGGAACTCGGGCCAGTCCTTCGGCACGGCCCGGAGCGCGCCCAGTTCGCCCGCGTCGATCGCCCGCGCCAGGAACTCCCGCGTCCGTGGCTCGGCGACCGCCCGCGACAGCAGCTCGGCCAGGCGGTCGAGTTCGACGGCGTCGTACTTCGT
Organism: uncultured Acidobacteriota bacterium; assembly: GCA_964476985.1. GTDB lineage: Bacteria > Acidobacteriota > Polarisedimenticolia > J045 > J045 > JALOKP01. The sequence continues at coordinate 5,939 of CAYZDB010000077.1, forward strand.
CCGCGCTCCCAGCGCGCGCAGCGGATCGCGCCGCAGCAGGACCGACTCCGCCGTCATGAGCCGGTCCTCCGCCGCGAGCCGCTCGTCGGGGAAGCCCCACGCCGCCGCACCCTCGCCGTCGGGCACGCCGTTCGTGCGCAGCAGCCGGCCGGGCAGGGCCAGGCGCCACTCGAACCGGATCGTGGTGAAACGGTTCGGGGCGCCGTACGCGCCCCAGAGGTAGACGCCCAGCAGGTCGAACGCGTCCTCGGCTTCGCCGCCGGGCGCCGCCGGGTCCTGCGACGCGGTGTAGTCGTCGAAGGCCCGCTGCACGTCGCGCGGGTCGGCCGGGGTGCCGTGTGCCGCCAGCCGCTCCGCGAGCCGCTGGCACAGCCACCAGGTCTCCGGATCGGTGATCGCCTGGCCCCCGGCGTCGGTCGGGAGCTGGTCCGGGAGCGGCGGCAGGCCGAGCGCAGCGAACGCGGCGGGAGGCAGGTCGATCTCGCCGCGCTGCCGGGCCTGTTCCGCCAGCCGTGGCAGCTCGCGCCGGAGAAAGGCGTCGACGCCCGAGAGATCGGCCCCGGCGCCGAAACGGCGGCGCAGGATCTCCTCGACCAGCGCGGCGGCCCGGTCGGTCGCGCGCTCGAGCGCGACGGAACGCGCCGTTTCGTCGAACGGGTCGCCGTACTCCTCGCGGTAGGCGAAGCGGGTGGCCAGCAGCAGGTCGAGACGCTCGAGCCGGATCGTGTCCCGGTCCAGCGCCTCGCCCTTTGGGAGGCGGTGCCCGACCGGGGCCGGAACCTGCGCCGCGTCACCGAACCGCCCGCGGGCGGCGATCCAGCCCGGCCCCTCGTCGACCCGGACCCAGCGCGCCCGCCCCGGCAGCCCGACGCCGGCCTGGTTGCTCCACCATCCGGCATCGACCGGCTCGGCCGGGTCGCTCGAGGTGCCCGACAGCCGGACCTCGCGGTCGATCGCCCCGTCCGGCTGCACCGAGGTGGCAATCCGCGCCACGATCCGGCGCGTCGTGCACTCCTGGCCGGAGGCCAGGGCGACGAGCGCCAGGACGAGCGCGAAACGGCCTCGGGACATCCGGGTCTCCTGCGGCGCCTCACCGTAAGCCCGCCGCGCGGCCACGGGCAACGGGTGCGGACCGTCCGCGGAGTACCGCCCGCCCCCGGGCTCGCGTGGCATGTGAAATCGTCCCGATCCTGTCGTAGCTTCTCGGGACCCGCACGAGGAGATCCTGATGCGTTCCGACCGCCCGGCGTCCCGCTGGGGCCGCGCCGCCCGGCTGTTCCCGGCCGCCGCCGTCCTTCTGACCGCCTTCCCCAGCCTGCCCGCCGCCGCGCCGCCCGCGGCCGGCCCCGCGGCCGCCGCCGCGACGACCCTGGTCGATCGCGAGCGCGGCGAGGACGACCAGATCCGCGCCCGGCTCGAGTGGTTCTACTCGACCCGCCGCGCCGGCGCCGAGGCGCCGGACGAGCTGCGCGCCCTGCGCGCCCGGGCCGCGCGGGAGACCGCGGCCGCGCTGGCGGCGCAGGCGACGCGGCGCGCGCGCGGGAGCGACGGCCCGACCAACTTCTGGTCGCCGGTCGGCCCGGCCAGCTCGAACTTCGGCGGCTGGTCGTTCGGCAAGGTCTCCGGTCGCGTGACCGCGATCGCCAAGGGACCGGACGGCGCGCTCTACGTCGCCGGCGGCGCGGGTGGGGTCTGGAAGTCGACCAACGACGGCCTGTCGTGGACCCCCCTGTTCGAGTCGGCCGGCACGCTGGCAGTCGGCGCGATCGCCGTCGATCCCAACGACGCGAACGTGATCTGGGTCGGCACCGGCGACTACAACTCCGGCTGCGACGGCTACTTCGGGATCGGCATGCTGCGCTCGACCGACGGCGGCGCGAGCTGGCAGGAACGCAACGGGGCGGGCGGAACGCTCGCCGCCGCGTCCTCGTTCTCGAGCGTCCTGGTCGACCCGCGCAACTCGAACAAGATCGTCGCCGCGGTCGTCACGCGCGGCTGCGCGACCGGCGGCGGCAGCGCGGGCGGGGTCTTTACCTCCGAGGACGGCGGCGCGACCTGGACCGAGCGGCTGGCCGGCCAGGACGTGCACGGCCTCGACCAGAACCGGCAGAACCGCGACATCTGGTGGGCCGCCACGTCCAACGGGATCTGGCGCTCGACCAACAACGGCCTGGCCTGGACGAAGCAGACCGCTTCCGGCCTCCCCAGCTCCGGGACCGGCCGGACCGAGGTCGCGGTCGCGCCCAGCGACGGCAACACCGTCTACGCGATCTTCTCAGACGGCTCGGGCAGCGACCCCGAGGTCTGGCGCACGACCAACGGCGGCACCTCGTGGACGAGGATGTCGACCGGCGGCGACGCCTGCGACGGCCAGTGCTGGTACAACATGACGATCGCGGTCGACCGCTCCAATCCGAGCGTCGTCTACCGCGGCACGGTCCTGCTCTTCAAGTCGACCAACGGGGGCGCGAACTGGACCCAGCTGATCAACGGCTGGGGCGGATCGCAGCAGGTCCACCAGGACATCCAGGAACTGCTGGTCGACACCTCGCAGGCCAACACCTTCTACGTCGGCTCCGACGGCGGGCTGTGGAAGAGCACCGACGGCGGCGCGAGCTTCCTCGAGAAGAACGCCAACCTCAGCTTCGCGATGTTCTACGCGATCGGAGTGCACCCGACGGCGATCGGCACGGTCTGCGGCGGGGCCCAGGACAACAGCTCGCTGGCCCGCCAGTCGTCCGACGTCTGGGACCTGCAGGCGGTGACCGGGGACGGCTTCGTCTGCGCGATCAACCCGCTGGAGCCGAACTACGCCTACATCACCTCGTACCCGAACGGCGGCTATCCCAACGTCAGCCGGGCGAGCGACGGGGTTTTCGGCAGCTTCTCCGGGATCACGGGAGCCGGGAGCGGGATCATCGGCGGCGACCGGATCAACTGGGTCACGCCCTACATCCTGGATCCGGTCACCCCGAGCACGCTCTACCTCGGCACCCACCGCGTCTACAAGTCCACCAACTACGGCACGCGCTGGGACCCCGTCTCGGGCGACCTCACCGGCGGCTCGGGCGAGGTCCTCTCGCTCGAGGTCAACCGCAGCTTCCCGGCGGTGGTCTACGCCGGCACGACCTCCGGGCGCGTCTGGCGCAGCGCCGACGGCGGCGCGAAGTGGACCGACATCACGAGCGGGCTCCCGGCCTCGCGCTCGATCAACGACCTCGCCGCCGACCCGACCGACCCGGGCCGCGCCTTCGCGGTGGTGGGCGGCTTCAACACCGCGCACCTCTGGGAGTGGAACGAGGGGTCGGGCTGGACCGCGCGCGGCGCGGGCCTGCCGAACGTCCCGGCCAACACCGCGATCCTGCTCGGCGCGGACGACGTCTTCGTCGGCAACGACGTCGGCGTCTTCCGCAGCGGCAACGGCGGCGTGGACTTCGTGCCGTTCATGGACGGCCTGCCGCAGGGGAGCGTCGTCACCGACCTCAAGTACGTCTCGGCGCTCAACACGATGACCGCCGGGACCTACGGCCGCGGGGCCTGGCAGGTCTCGCTCGACCCGGTGGCGCCGATCCTGCTGTTCGATTCGATCGTGCTGCCGCTGACCGAGGTGGACGGCGACGGCGACGCCGCCGTCGAGCCGGGCGAATCCTGGGCGGTCACGCCCCGGCTCTTCAACGTCGGCGGGATGACCGCGACGGGGGTCGGCGCGCGGCTGCGCACCCTGGCCCCGGGCGTGACCGTGGAGTCACCCGACCGCCGCGGCTACGGCGACATCGCCGGCGGCGCGCGCGGCGCGGCCGAGAGCGGCTACGTCTTCACCGTCGCCCCGGAGTTCGCCTGCGGCGGGACGATCGCCTTCGACCTGGTCGACATCACCTCGACCAACGCCCCGGGGGCCTACGCCGACCGCGAGGGGGCCTTCACCGTCACGGTCGTCAACAACTACGAGCCGCCGATCCCCACGACGCTCCTGAGCGACACCTTCGACCCGGCGCCGCAGCCGGCCTGGAGCCACGCGCTGGTCAATCCCGGGCTCGTGGGCTGCAGCGTCCAGTACAAGGACGAGTGGAAGGTCGCGACGAAGGACGCCACGCACGGCAACAGCTACCACTGCGGCCTGGGCCCGGGGCTGGCCTACTCGCGCAGCAACTACGCCTGGCTCTACCTCGGCGGCAAGGACTCGGAAGGGGGCGCCGGGATCGTGCTGCCGTCCGACGCGATCGCCGCGCGGCTGACCTTCACCCACTGGTACGACACGCAGCCCGGGTCCGACGGCGGACAGGTGGCGATCGACGCGATCGACGACGGCGTCGACGCCTACCAGACCATCGATCCGACCGGCGGCTACCCCGGCGCGCTCAACTCGACCAACTCCTGCAACCCGCTGCAGGGGAAGGCAGCCTACACCGGCTCGTCCGCGGGCTGGAAGCCGGCGACCTTCGACCTGACCGAGTTCCTCGGGCGGCGGATCCACCTGGCCTTCGTCTTCGCCTCCGACACGATCAACAGCGTGGACGAGGGGTGGTACGTCGACCGGGTCGTGATCGAGAGCCAGGCGCAGGGCGCGCCCGTCTGCCAGGTCACGCTCTGGCCCGGGCTGGTCCCGCCCGACGCGACCTTCCGGCGGGCCGGCGGGCAGGTCGAGGCGTCCTGGAACGCGGCCTGCAACGCGGCGTCGCTGCCGGGGCAAGGCTACGCGATCGAGGCGGGGAGCCTCGACGAGCTCGCCGCGAGCGGCTCGTACACCCACGCGCCGATCGACGGCCTGTGCTCCCGCACTTCGCCGGCGAGCTTCGCGCCGGGTGCCGGGAACGAGTACTACCTGGTCGTCGCCTCGGAAGGGGGCCGGGAGGGTGGCGCCGGGAGCGCGTCGAGCGGGATCGCCCGGCCGCAGCCGAGCGCGCTGTGCGGTGCCCGCCGCGAGGCGGCCTGCCCGTAGGGGCCGGCCGCCTCACCGGCCCGCCGCGCTCAGCGCTCCGCGTAGTGCGTCGCGCCGAAGAAGTCGACCAGGACCACGGGCT
>CAYZDB010000078.1:0-10810 GCA_964476985.1 uncultured Acidobacteriota bacterium
AGCCAGGTCAAGAAGCTCGGCTGAGCCTCTTCCCAAGCTGATCCGCAGGGCGCCGGACTCCGGCGCCCATTTTCTTTGCCATGACACCGGTCTCCGGCGCGCGTTTCCCCTTTTCTTCGCCCCGATCGCGCCCCGCGACAGCGGAGTAACCGTCGCGTTATTCTGATGCCGCCACGCCGGGAGAGCGCGGGCCTGGTCTCCCCCGATCCAGCCGGGTCTGCCGCCTCCCGAGGGGAGGTCCCGTGACGAAGCTCCTCCGCACCGCGTTCTGCGCGCTCGCGGCGCTGTGCGCCGCCGTCGCCCTGGCCGAGCCTCCGGCGCCCGCCCCGGCCGCGCCGCCCGCGGCGATCCCGAAGGCGACCCAGCGGCAGCTGGAGAAGGCCGTCCTGGCCTACACCGAGAAGCTGGTCAAGGTCGCCAGCGCGGACGAGCGGCCGAGCCGGCGCGGCACCCACTCGCGTTCGTTCCGGCCGCTCGGCGACGGAACCTACCAGGTGACCTACCACCGCGACACGATCGACGGGGACGCGCTGCGCACCGAGCGGCTGCTCCTGACGCTGAAGCCGTCGCCCAAGGGCGACGGCTTCGAGGTCACGGGGGAGCAGGTCGAGGACACCTGGGCCGGGCTCCACCGGGGCCGGGTCGGGGACGAGCAGTTCTTCGCCTTCGACTCGTTCACCTTCGAGCGCGAGGGGCTCCGGCTCAAGGCGGGAAAGGGGAGCGCGTACCGCGACTACCTGAACGGCGCCCTGTCCTCGATCACGGTCGCCGCCGACGGGATCGAGTGCGCCTACGAGCCTCCGGCGGACTGGGCCCACTACCGGAAGGTGCACGAGATCGTCCGCCGCGTCGACGAGAACGACCTCGTGTATACGCCGACCCTCGTCCGCTTCTCCTGCGACGCGCTGTCGTGCCAGGAGATCCTCGACGGCGCGTTCGGCAACGCGGTCCCGATCGAGCGGGCGGCGGCGGGCGAGATGCTGACGCGCTTCCTCGACGAGGCGAAGCGCGAGCGCGAGCAGCGGCTGCGTGAGGACGCCTTCTTCGGGTTCAGGCCGCTGCCGGAGCCGGGGCACCGGTACTGGATCGCCTCGGCGCGCCGCAGCACGGGCGACCACTGGACCTGGCTCGCGTACGACAACTGGGACCCGCTGGAGATGAGCTTCGGGGTGGGCGGCCGGGGAACCCTCTTCAGCTACCCCTGCGAGGCGACGCGGAAGGCCGGCGTGACCCCCTGGGACCTCGACCACCGCGACGACGCCGAGTCCCGCGACTACCAGATCGAAGGGCTGACCGGCACCGTCGAACTGGCGCTCTCGGATCCCGAGGACACCTCGGGCGACATCACCTACCGGCTGAAGATCAAGCGCGAGCTGGACAAGCTGCCGGTCATGATCGCGCGGCTGCGCCCGCAGACTGAGGCCACGGACCTCAAGAGCCCGACGCTCGTCATCAACTCGCTGCAGGACGGCGAGGGGCGGGAGCTGACCTGGGCCAAGACCGGCTCGATGTCGGGCCTCGTGCTGCTCGGCCGGAAGGTACCGGCCGGCTCGGAGCTGACGCTCCGGATCCAGTTCGACGCCCGGCGCTCGATCTACAACTACAACTGGTCGTTCTCCTACCTCGCGCGCGGCGGCTGGCTCCCCCTGGTGCGCTTCGGCGACATGATCGACGAGTTCGACCTCACGGTGAAGGTTCCCGACAAGTACACCACCCTGGGAATCTGCCGCGCCGTGGAGTCGCGGGTCGAGGACGGGGTTTCGATCACGCGCTACCGGGCGCAGGCGCCGGTCGAGTTCCCCACCGTCATCTTCGGCGTGTACGAGACGGCCGAGTCGGCGGTCCAGGCGACCCGGCTGGACGGCACGAAGATCCCGGTGCGGATCTTCGTCGACAAGAACGGGATGACCGACTGGCAGATCCGGCCGAAGCAGCTCCAGCCGATCGCCGACCAGGCTGCCGAGGCGCTCAACTTCTTCCGCGACGTCTACCAGGTCGACTACCCCTACTCCAAGCTCGACCTGGTCAACGATCCCTGGGGCGCGTTCTACGGCCAGGCGCCCAGCTCGATCGTCTACCTCGGGAGCGGGGTGTTCCGCGGCGAGGGGACGCTGGGCTCGGCCGGCGGGTCGGGCCTCACGACCTTCGTCAAGACGGTCGTTCCGCACGAGGTGGCGCACCAGTGGTGGGGCTCGCTGGTCGCCAACGCCAACATGCGCAACTACTGGTTCATCGAGACCCTGGCGGAGTTCTCCTCGGCGCTGTTCGTCGAGGCCAGGCAGGGCCGCAAGGCCTACGACGCGCACGTCGCCGAGTGGCGGCGGGCCGTGCTCGAGACCGACCTGATGAGCAGCGTGCAGGACGCGACCACGGTCTGGAGCGGGGACGGCTACGGCGGCTACGTCACGGCGATCTACAACAAGGGGCCGTACGCCTTCCACGTGCTGCGCACGACCTTCGGCGACGAGAAGATGAAGCTCTTCCTGCGCGAGATGGCGAAGCAGCTGGCGGGGAAGGAGGTCACCGGCCGCGAGCTGCAGAAGGTGGCCGAGCAGGTCTACGGCGGACGCATGGACTGGTTCTTCGACCAGTGGATCCGCGGTCTCGGCCTGCCCGAGTACACCATCGAGTGGAAGCAGCGGGCGACCGAGGACGGGAAGTGGCTGATCGAAGGGAAGGTCCGCCAGCGCACCGTCGTCGGGCTGAAGAAGCACGAGGTGGAGGGCGCCTACTTCCGCGGCCGGGTGCCGCTCACGGTCTCCTTCAAGGGCGGCCGCGAGGCCACGGTCCCGCTGCTGGTCGAGGGCGAGGTCACGCCGTTCAAGTTCAAGATGCCGGAGGAGGCCCAGTCGGTCGTCCTGAACGCGGGCCAGGAGATGCTGGCGCTGGACGTCATCCAAGGCGCCGCGCCCCGCTAGGGAGCACCCCGGCCGCGGGGCGGGCGGCCGGAGGGGCGGGGCGGGGTGGGCCCGGACGAGGTCGACCGAACTTAGGGGTTCGGGTCGAACAGTTATTCTAGTCCAGTAAAGATTTACGATAATTTCTTGCATTTTTATCATAAAACGGCCACAATTTATCCGATGGCGGTCCTCGAGGCCGTCCCTGGAGGGTGTCCCGATGGAGCATTCCGGCCTGCGCGAGTTCCTGGAGATCCCGTACGACCGCCTCGAGGAGATGAACCTCGAGGCCAAGCAGCTGCGGCTCGACCGCAAGCCGGCCGAGAAGATCCAGGAACAGCGGATGAAGTACCTCGCGGACGAGAAGCGGATCAAGGCCGTCACGGTCTGCTTCACCGACCTCGAGGGCCGGTTCCACATGCTCGACTACGACAAGAAGTTCCTGCTCAAGGCCGCCGACAACCTGACCTTCGACGGCTCCTCGATCCGCGGCTTCTCGCAGCAGCAGGAGTCCGACCTGCGGCTGGCGATCGACTGGTCGGCCTTCTACTGGCTGCCGGCCGACGTCTTCGGGCCGGGCAAGGTGCTGGCCTTCGGCGAGGTGCGGGAGCGCGACGGCTCGCCCTACGCCGCCGACATGCGCAGCAAGCTCAAGCGCTACACCGAGGCGCTGCACGCCAGGAAGGGCTACACCTGCCACGTCGCCAACGAGATCGAGGGGTTCCTGTTCAAGGGGCGGGACGCCGAGCGCCACTTCCACGAGGGGCGGCCGTTCGAGTTCATCTCGACCGGCGGCTACTACCACTCGCTGCCCGGCGACACGCTGCGCCAGTTCATCGACACCGCGGCCGAGGTCCAGCGGGCGATGGGGTTCGGCAACGAGAAGGACCACCCCGAGGTCGCCCCCTCGCAGTTCGAGATGAACTACACCTACACCGAGGCGGTCGTGGCGGCCGACCAGGTGCAGCTCTACAAGCTGCTGTGCCGGCAGGTCGCGGCCCGGCTGGACTGCACCGCGTCGTTCCTCCCCAAGCCGGTGACGGGAGTCAACGGCAACGGCATGCACACCAACATGTCGATCACCAAGGACGGCAAGAACCTGTTCTACGCCAAGGGCGGGCAGGACGGGCTGTCCAAGATGGGCTGGGAGTTCATCGAGCGGATCCTGAAGTCGGCCAACGACATCTGCCTGGTCCTCAACTCCTCGGTCAACTCCTACCGCCGGCTGGACCCGCACTTCGAGGCCCCGAACCAGATCAAGGCCTCGGCGATCGACCGCGGCTCGATGGTCCGGATCCCGCTCGGCAACGAGCGCTCGGCGCGGATCGAGGTCCGCTCGATCGCCCCGGACGCCAACCCCTACATGGCGATCTACTCGCTCTTCCGGACCGGGCTCGAGGGGCCCGACCCGGACGCCAGCGACGACAGCAAGCGGGCCCGCACGCGCTTTCTCCCGGACAACATCCTGGACGCGATCCGGCTGTTCAAGTCGAGCCGCTACGCGGCCGAGATCCTGGGCGAGGACGTCCACGAGAAGTACGCGGCGGTCAAGCTGGCCGCCGCCGAGCGCAGCCCCAAGCTGCTGGGGACGATCGTCAAGGCGGGGGAGGTGCAGTTCCACCACGACGTGACCAACCAGTACCTCTGGAACCAGTTCTGACCGCCCCTCCGGCGGGACGGACGGCGGCGGGGCTCCGGGGACGGGGCCCCGCCCGCGCCGCCGGCCGGACTGGCCTAGACTGACCGGGAACTTTCCGGCCCCTGGCCTGTCCGATCCGGCGGGCGGCACGATCCGGCGCCGCCTCGGAGGTGCTCCCATGCGTCCCGTCCTGCGCCCGATTCTCCCCGCGTCCCTCGCGCTGCTCGCCGCCCTCGTGCCGGCCGCGGCCGCCCCGCCGGCCCTGCCCGACAGCACGGCCGCCGACCGGACCGGCGTCTCGGTCACGGTCTACAACGTCAACCTCGCGCTGGTCCGCGAGACCCGCACGCTCGACGCGCCGCGGGCCGGGACCTCGACGCTGCGCTTCATGGACGTCCCCTCGGCGATCAATCCGCGAACCGTGCACCTGAAGTCGCTGACCGCGCCCGGCGCGCTGACGGTGCTCGAGCAGAACTACGAGTTCGACCTGATCTCGCCCGAGAAGCTGCTGGAGAAGTACGTCGGCCGGCCGGTCGAGGTCGTCGAGCAGGCGCAGGACCTGACGACGCGCACCGTCCCGGCGACGCTGCTCTCGGTCAACGGCGGCCCGGTCTACCGGATCGGCGACCGGATCGTGCTCAACCAGTCCGGCAAGGTCTCGCTGCCCGAGCTGCCGGCCGACCTGGTGTCACGACCGACGCTGGTCTGGACGGTCGACGCCGCGCGCGCCGGGAAGCAGGAGGTCGAGGCCTCGTACCTGACCGACGGGATGACCTGGTCCGCCGACTACGTCGCGGTCGTCGACGCCGACGACAGGGCCGCCGACCTGACCGGCTGGGTCACGATCGACAACCGCTCCGGCGCCGGGTTCCAGGACGCCACGCTGAAGCTGGTCGCGGGCGACGTGCGCCGGGTCACGCAGGCCGCCTACCAGGAGGCGGACTCGATGCGGATGGCCAAGGTCGCGGCCGCGCCGCCGCCGGCCTTCCAGGAGGAGTCGTTCTTCGAGTACCACCTCTACACCCTCGACCGGCCGACGACGATCAAGGACAACCAGACCAAGCAGATCGCCCTGCTCCAGGCCCCCGCGGTCCCGCTGACCAAGAAGCTGCTGCTGACCGGCCAGCCCTGGTGGTACCGCGGCCGGCAGGACGGCACGCTGACGCGCGACGAGAAGGTCGCGGTGATCCTGGAGCTGAAGAACGCGCAGGCCGGCGGGCTGGGGATGCCGCTCCCGAAGGGGACGGTCCGCGTCTACAAGAAGGACCGCTCCGGGGCCGAGCAGTTCGTCGGCGAGGACGCGATCGGCCACACCCCGAAGGACGAGACGGTGCGGTTGCACGTCGGCGACGCCTTCGACGTGGTCGCCGACCGCACCCAGACCGACTGGCGCGCGGTCAGCCCGCGGCAGAGCGAGTCGGCGTACGAGATCTCGATCCGCAACCGCAAGGAGGAGGACGTCGTCGTCACCGTGCGCGAGCCGGTCGGCGGCGACTGGACGCTGGTCTCGTCGAGCGTCCCCGGCAAGAAGCGCGACGCCGGGACGCTCGAGTTCGAGGTCCCGGTGCCGAAGGGGCAGGAGGTCAAGCTCTCCTATCGCGTGTCGGCAAGGTGGTGAGGCCGGCGGCCCCGGCGGCGGGCCGGGGCGTCTCGCCCCGGTCGCGCAGCTCGCGCTCGAGCTGCTCGATCCGGATGAAGACGCAGTCGCCCACGACCGACTCGCCGCGCAGGATGTCCTCGGCGAAGGTCTCGCAGTTGGGGGCGCCGCAGGCCGCGCAGTTCTTGCCGGGCAGGCGCTCGAGCAGCGCGTCGCGCTGGTGGCGCAGCGCGATCGCTTCGCGCAGGCTCGAGGCCAGCGGCCGGACCGGCCGGGCCTCGATCTCCTTTTCGAAGTGGAAGAAGTTCTGGCGCAGCAGCGAGCGCAGCGTCTCTTCCTTGACCGGACGCTGGCCGGCGAGCTGCCGCGAGAGGTGCTGGATCGTGCGCGCCGCGCGGTAGCGCCCCTCGACCGTCAGGCCGCCCGAGATGCAGCCGTCGGGGCAGATGTAGGCCTCGATGAAGTCGACGTTGCGCAGCGTCCCCGACTCGATCCGGTCGAAGACGTACTGGGTGTCCTCGACCCCGCGCACGGTCAGGGTGCTCGACGCCCGCAGCCCCGCGATCTCGCCGCCGGACATCGCCCAGAGCAGCCCCTGCGGGCTGATCTCGTGGGTCCGGACGTCGTCTTCCGGGGCTTCCTTGATCGCGTGGAGCAGCGGACCGTAGAGCTCGGCGATCGAGATCGCGCCGTCGAAGTAGGACTGCTCCAGGCCGGCCGGGCTGAGGATCGAGTGCATGATCGCGACGCAGGGCGTGATGAAGAACAGCCCGATCTCGTGGGGTTCGACCGACAGCTCGGCGGCCAGCTTGCGGCGCAGCATCTTGGCCGCCAGCTCGCGGGTCGACTCGACCGGCACCAGGTGCGGGATCAGGTCGGGGTAGCGCAGCTGGACCATCCGGGTGATCGCGGGGCAGGTCACCGAGATCGCGGGCCAGGGGCCGCGGCTCTCGGCCAGGAAGGCGTCGGTCGCGCCGGCCACCAGGTCGCACATCCAGGACAGGTCGTAGGCCCGGTCGAAGCCGATCCGCTCGAGCGCCTTGAGCACCTGGCCGGGGTGGACGTCCTTGCCGAACTGGGCGTAGAGCGTGATCGAGGGGATCGCGACCGTGACCTTGAACTTGCCCAGGTCGGAGGGCGGCGTGGTCACCGAGCGGGCCGCCTCGTGCGGGCAGACCCGGGCGCACTCGCCGCAGTCGATGCACAGCTCGTGCTTGACCTGGGCCAGGTTGTTCCGCACGCGGATCGCCTTGGTCGGGCAGGCCTTGGAGCAGGTCACGCAGCCGGTGCAGCGCGCGATGTCGACGATGATGGAGCGGACCGCTTCGGTCATGGCTGCCTCGGGCTCACGGGCTGATCCGCACGGCGTAGCGCAGCGTCGTGCCGGTCCCGACGATCGACTCGATCGCGAACTCGTCGGAGTTCTTGCGGATGTTGGGAAGGCCCAGCCCGGCGCCGAAGCCGCGCTCGCGCATCTCCGGCGTCGCGGTCGAGTGGCCCTCCTGCATCGCCCACTCGATGTCGGGGATGCCGGGCCCCTCGTCGGTGACCGTGACGTGCAGCCGCTCGGGCGTGATGACGAAGTCGAAGTCCGCCCGCCGGGCGTACATGATCACGTTCATCTCGGCTTCGAAGTTGGCGATCGAGAGCCGGCGGATCGCATCCGGGGCGACCCCCAGCTCGCGCAGCGTGGCCTTGATCGCGGCCGCGACGTTGCCGCCGTGCTCGAAGTCGCCGCCCTGGACCGTGAAGGTCTCGCGGTGGAGGACGTCGGGGCTCACGGCTTGCGCCTCGCGACGTGGCCGGCCTCGTAGAGCCGGCCGCAGGCCTCGAACATGTCGAAGCGGGTGGCCAGCAGCGGGATCCCGCGGTGCGCGGCCTTCTCGCGCACGGCCTCGGTGGGGAGCTTGCCGTCGACGAAGACGATCGCCGGGATCTCGGCCACGTCCGCGGTGTGGACCGCCTGCAGGCTGGTCAGTCCGGTCAGCAGGACGTTGCCGGGGTGGGCGAAGGCCAGCACATCGCTCATCAGGTCGGCCGCGAAGAAGCCGGTCGGCTCGAGGCCGTCCAGCCGGTCGCGGCCGGAGATCACCTCGCAGCGCAGGAGCTCCAGCAGGTCCCCCATCCGGAGCGGCCTCCGGGGGGCGGGATCGGCCGGGGGCTGGCTCCCGCGCGTCATCAGCGGAGCCCGACCTCGTAGAGCCGGGTCGCCACCTGCCAGCGGCTGAGTGGCGTCGCGAAGACCGCCAGCTCGACCTTCTCGGCCATCTTCACGACGTCCTCGGCCGGCGTCTTGCCCTGGGTCACGATGATCGCCGCGACGTCGACCAGGTTGGCCGCCGCGATCACGTTGTTGTGGAACTGGGCCGTGACCAGCAGGTGGCCGGCCTGGGCGTGGGCGATCACGTCGCTGACCATGTCGGAGATGTAGACCCCGGTCACGTCCTTGTCGTAGAGGTCCTTCGTGAGGGGCTTCAGCTCCAGCTTCTCGGCGATCTCGTGCAGCTTCATCGTGTCCCTCTCCACCGGGCCGCTCAGGCTTCCTCTTCCATCGCGGTCAGGCCGAAATCGATCATGATCTCTCCGTGCGACATGTCGCTGTAGACGCCGAAGCAGTCCGGCACGATCAGGATCTTCTTCTCCACCGAGCGCAGGCGCTCGTTGAAGGCGCGGTTGAGGATCGAGAGCTTCTCGACCGGCATCTCGCGCGGCGAGCCGTCGGAGTTCTCGTAGGCCAGCGCGACGTAGATCGAGATCCGGTCCTCCTGGGCCAGCTCGCCCAGGCGCCGCAGGTCGGTCCCCGGGCGGGCGCAGCCGTAGTACATCAGGCCCAGCATCTCGCGGAACGGCGTGACCGTCCCGGTCTCGCGGTCGAGGACGTCGAACTGGAACGACTGGCCCATCCCGCCGTATTTCCAGATCCGGGAGCCCTCGCGGTACTCCTCCTTGGGCGGGACCGGCTCGGTCGAGAAGTAGGCGCGCGCGGCGCGGCCGCCGACCTCCTTCTCGATGATCACGTAGCCGTTCTGCACGTTGACCATCTGGTAGCGCGGTGTCGCGGGTTGCCCGGTCATGGTCCTTCTGCCCCCTACGATTTCACGAACTGCTCGCGCTCCGTTTCCAGGATCGCCATGTGCTCGTCTTCCTCGGCGCCCAGCTCGAGGCAGATCTCGCGCTCGGGGCCGGGCGGCAGCGCGGCCGCCATCGACTTGAAGTAGTCGCGGTTGCGGCGCTCGATCTCGATCGCCTTGTCGTAGAGGCCCAGCGGGCCCAGCCGCGGGTCGGCCAGGTCGATCCCAGCGAACAGCTCGTCCGAGAGCAGGGCGTCGGCGTCGGGCCTGAGGTTCAGGACGGTGTCGTCCATGTGCGTGTGGTACTTCTCCTGGAGCGCGTGGAGGTGGTCCTTCTCGTGCAGGAAGAGCTGCTCGAAGATCGCCTTCAGCGTCGGGTCGGTCGCCCGGGCCATCGCCAGGCGGTAGAAGTGGTAGGTGTTCAGCTCGAACTGCACGGCGTCGCGGATCGGGCGGACCCGCATCGGGTCCTCGATCTCGCGGCCCTCCACGACCTGCAGCGTCCCGCCGCAGAGAAAGCAGCGGCCGAACGGGAGCGCGAAGCCGGTCGAGAGCTTGTGGCAGCTCGTGCACTTCCAGGTGTAGCGCAGGTCGGCGCAGCAGACGATGTCCTCGGCCACGACCTGACGGCACTTGGGGCAGGTGGACGGCATCGGTCTCACTCCTCCTCGAACTCGGCGGCTTCGGTGAACTCGCTGGGCGGCTTGGGGGCGAGGCCCATGTACTGCAGCATCCCGGCCGCGGCCTTGCGGCCCGCGCCCATCGCCAGGATCACGGTCGCGGCGCCGGTCACGATGTCGCCGCCGGCGTAGACGCCGGGCAGCGAGGTCGCGCCGGTCGCCTCGTCGACCTCGATGTAGCCCCACTTGTTGGTCTTCAGGCCGGGGGTGGTCTGGGCGATCACCGGGTTGGCCGAGGTGCCGAGCGCGCAGATCACGGTGTCGACGTCGATCAGCCGCTCGCTCCCCTCCTTCGGGATCGGGCGGCGGCGGCCGGAAGCGTCGGGCTCGCCCAGCGTCATCTCGACGCACTCCATCCCGGAGACCCAGCCGGAGTCGTTGCCGAGGATCCGGACCGGGTTGGTCAGCCACATGAACTCGACCCCCTCCTCCTTGGCGTGGTGCAGCTCCTCGACCCGCGCCGGCGACTCGGCCTCGCTGCGCCGGTAGACCACCATCACGCGCTCGGCGCCCATCCGGAGCGCGACGCGGGCGGCGTCCATCGCCGTGTTCCCGGCGCCGACCACCGCGACCCGGCGGCCCATCCCGACCGGCGTGTCGTAGATCGGCTGCTCGTTGCCGCGCATCAGGTTGACGCGGGTGAGGAACTCGTTGGCCGAGAAGACGCCGTTGAGCGCCTCGCCCGGGATGTTCATGAAGCGCGGCGAGCCGGCGCCGGTGCTGATGAAGACGGTCGAGAAGCCCATCCCGTTCATCAGCTCGGGGATCGTGTGCAGCTTGCCGATCACGGCGTCGAGCTCGATCTTGACGCCCAGCTTCCGCAGGTTGTCGACCTCGACGTCGATGATGTAGTTGGGCAGCCGGAACTCGGGGATGCCGTACTTGAGCACGCCGCCCGCGACGTGCAGGGCCTCGAAGACGGTGAC
>CAYZDB010000079.1:0-10765 GCA_964476985.1 uncultured Acidobacteriota bacterium
CAGTTCCAGCTGGACTGCAAGACGATCGACTTCCCGCGCTTCGATCTCGACCTCGACGGCACGGCGCTGCTGGAGCGCGCCACCGTCGCCGGCAACGCGACGCTGGGACCGTACGACTACGGTACCCGCGAGCGTGGCGGGATCCTGCCCGTGACCTCGGGGCGCGCCCTGCTCACGGCCCGCACCGCCGCCGGGCTGCGGGCGCTGAACAACCTGCTGAAGAACGTCCGGTGGCTGGACATCGAGGGCGGGACCGGCTTCGTCACGCTGGAGGCCGTGGCCGAGAAGGGCTCGCTCCGGCCCGGTTCCAGCGCCACGCTCCAGCTGGACGACCTGGCGCTGACGGTCACCGACTTCCGCGCCGGCGGCGACGCGACCGTCCGGGCCTGGATCGGCAGCGACGCGGGGAGCGAGTTCGTGGAGCTGGAGGCCGAGCTGTCCAGCGTGAAGGTCTCGCGGAAGGGAACGCAGGGCCTGGCCGAGGCCGAGGGGGTGACGCTCACGGCCCGCACGCGCGAGCTGCAGCTCGGGAAGGCGCCGAAGGACGTCGACGTGAAGGTCGCGCTCCGCAACGCGCGCCTGGACACGATCGTCGGCCTCAACGGACTGCTGCCGAAGGGAACCGGCGTCGTCTTCACGGACGGCAGCGCGCGCGTCGACGCCGAGCTGGTCGGATCCTCCGACGGCCGGGACGGGAGCGGCTCGATCCGAGTTCGCGGCGAACGCCTGGCGATGTCCGCGCCGGGCTACAACTTCGTCGGCGACCTCGCCGTCGACGTGCCGCTGTCCCGCGGCGACCTGCTCGCCGGCAGCTTCACGATCGACGGGGCGACGGTGGGGCTGTCGAAGTTCGACGTGGTGGGCGGCGAAACCGGCACCGGAGACCGGACCACCGGCTGGTGGGCGGACATCGGCGTCGACGACGCGAACCTGGTCCTGAAGGGGGACATCACCGCGGCTGGCGACGTCTCGTTGAAGATGCGCGACACGGCCCCGATCGTGCAGTTCTTCACCTCGCGAACGCACCTCCCGCGCTTCCTCGCCCGCGCGATGGACGTCAGCGACGTCTCCGGCAGCGCCGTCGTCTCCTACAGCCCGGAGCGGGTCGAGGTGAAGGACCTGGAGATCGTCAGCAACCGCGCGCAGGCCAAGGCCCGGCTGCAGGTCGACGACAGGAAGCCGGCGGGGCAGCTGCTCATCGTCTACGACTGGATCGGGGTCGGGATCGGCCTGGAGGGGAAGAAGACCGATCTCGACCTGCTGGGGGCGCGTCACTGGTACGCGCGGCTCGGGCCGGATCCGCCGGAGGACCTCGACGCCTACGTGGACGAGGAGATCGCAAGGTGGCGGGAAACGAAGGCGGAACTGCGGGAGCAGCCCCCTTCGGACGAGCAGCCCTGACCTCGATTCCCTCGGCGCTCGCGACGCCGCGCGGCAGTCCACCCCGGCTCGTCGCCGTCAGCGGGCCGGTGCACTCCCGCCGTCGGCCGATCCCGGGCGCGGATCGGGATCGGCACCCGTCGCCAGCGAGTACGCCGCGACCGCGTTCCCCGTCCACGTCGGGATGACCAGCAGCCCCTGCTCCGGCACGTAGGCGAAGTTGCACGCCCCGCGGCCCGGCACGCTCGTGTCGAGCAGCCGCGTCACGGTCCCGTCCGGCGCGATGCGGAAGACCCGCCCCTCGACCTGCGAGACGAGCAGGTTCCCGGCGGCGTCGGAATCCATGCCGACCAGAATCCCCGGGCCGAACCGCGCGAGCGTGCGCGAGGCCCGCGTCGCGAGGTCGATCGAGCGGACGGTGCCGTCGCCGTTGACCCCGACGAAGAGCGTCCCGCCGCGAAGGTGAAGCGCGTTGGGGCGGGTCAACCCGGTCAGCCACTCCTCGGCCCGGCCGTCCGCGAGGCGCCAGACCACCCCCTTGCGCGAGTCGGTGACGAACAGTGCGCCGTCGGCGCCGCGGGCCGCCTTGTTGAGCATGACCGCGCCGGCGACGGGACTGCGCTCGCGGATCGTCGCGGCCGGAACGTCGATCACGGCGACCCCTGTCGGTTCGATCGCGAAGAGGGTGTCGCCGTCGAGGACGAGGTCCGTCGGATGGGTCAGGCCGTCGACCCAGCGCAGCGCCTCGATCCGCCCGTCGGGCCCGAGCCGGGCGAGGTACTGCCGGCCGGGTGCGGGGTCGGGGTTCGTCGCGTCGTACGCCGACACGTAGAAGACGCGGCGCGCCGGGTCGTAGACGGCCGACTCGGCGTAGGGGATCTCCGCCGGGGTCTCCCAGCGCTTCGTGACGCCCGGCGCCGAGAACTCCGCGCCTGCGTCCTGGAACTCGAAGCCCCAGCCGCCGAATCCCTCGTAGAGGTAGATCGTCAGGTCGTTCTCGCCCTCCTCCAGCGGCAGGAAGAGGTGGTCGAACAGCCCGATGAAGCCGGGGAAGGACGGGTCGCGCGAGAGATACGAGCTGTCGCCGGCGAAGACGGGACGGCCGTTCAGGAAGACGGAGATCGCGTCGCTGTACCCGAAGCGCACCCGGCGCACCTCCCTTGCGGGCGCCGTGAGCCGGGTGCGGGCGACGACCGCGTCGATCCCCGGGCCGAGTCGGCCGAAGTGGCGCGAGACGTCGACGAGACCGCCGGGGAGCGCGGTCACCCGCTTCCACGCCAGCGGCGGGAGCCGCTGCTCGCCGAGCGGCTTCGCGTCGTCCAGCTGATCGCCGCGGAGGGGTTGAGACAGCTCCCACTCGGCGATGAACCCGGGAGCGGGCCAGGCGACGGGCGGCGGCTCGAAGCGCAGCGTCCCGTCGGCGCGGAAGCGGAAGTCCGAGAAGTACGCCGACCCGTCGGCGGGTCCCAGGAGCCCGAGCCCGCCCTTCGAGATCCCGCGCTGAAGCTCGTGGATCTCGAGGGCCGGCCGCTCGGCGCCGTCGAGGAAGACGCGGGCCTGCACCCCGGAGACCTCGACCCGAACGGGAACCCACCGGTTAGTCGGGAGGTCCGCGTAGGCCGTCTTCCCGTCGCCGCCGTAGAGCTGCCACGAGTCGATGCCGTTGAACGCGGCGACGTACTGCACGACGTCGGGCACGCGGGCCGTGTTGGCGTGGTGCGGCCGGAGGTAGACCCGCTCGTGGTTGCCGCGCGACGCGATCCGGAACAGCACGCCGGGATAGGAGCGCTCGCCGGTCACGGCGACGTCGAACTCGATCACGCCGTCCTCGAAGACGGCGTCGCCCAGCAGGGCCGAACCGGCGAGCGCCTTGCGGCCGAGGTGCTCGACGACGCTCCCCTGGACGATCGTCCAGCGCGGGGAGTCGAACGGGATCGGCGACGGGCTCTCGCCGGCAGCGGCCGGCGACGGCAGGAGCGCGAGCGCCGCGAGGATCGAGGCGCTGGAGCTGCGGACGAAGCAGTCGGGGCGAGCGCTCATCGGCACCCTCCGCGGAACGGGGCGAGTTTCGGCCCGCACGCGGGCCTCTGCCGTGCCGCTGGGACGCGGGATCGAACCGCTGGCGACCTAGAAACGCCGGGCCGCCCGTTCGTTCTCTCTCCACCCTGCGTTGTACGGGTTGACGGGGGGGAGGCTCCTGCGGTGCCCGTCTCCCATCGGAAGCGGCGCGCGCCTCGGCGCCCTCCCTCCGGGGCCGACCGGAAAGCCGGGTCGGCCGTCCGAAAGGGGGAGAGATGAAAATCGCGCACCCGCTCGGCACGGCGGCGGCCGTCGTGCTCCTGACCGCGGGATGGCCGACGCTGGCCACCACGCCGGTCCCGACCTCGATCCAGCCCGCGACCGGCCTCGTCGACGCCGAGACGCCGCTCGCCTTGACGGGGTACGACTTCGTGCCCGGGATGCGCCTGGCGCTGGTCGCGGGCGGAGGGCACGAGCTCGCGCACCTGCCGCTGTCCAGCGTGGGCGGCATCGCGCTCGCGGGCGGCTTTGCCTACGTCGCGACCGACGCCGGCCTCGTCGCGCTGGACATTTCGCGGCCGGGGTCGCCGGTCGTCGCCGGATCGGCTCCCCTCGGCGGCGCGCCGGGCTATCTCCGTGCCGCCGACGGGCTCGTCCTCGCCGGCGTGATCGATGGCGGCGGACCCGCGAGACTGCTCGTCTTCGAGGCCGTCGATCCGGCGCGGCCGGTGCCGGTCGCCGAACTCGCCGTCGACGCGGCGGCGGCGCAGTTCGGCTACGCCGCCGGCTACCTGTACCTGCCCAGCGCCGCCTCGGGTTTCGACGTCGTCGATCTTCGGAACCCCGCGGCGCCGGCCACGATCGCGCGCTACCGCGAACCCGGCCTCCGCGTCGAGGCGATCGAGGTCGTCGGGGGGCGGGCCTTCGTCGCGGGGGCGTTCACGGTCCCCGACGTCGGCGTCTATCCGCTCGTCGAGGTCTTCGACGTCTCCGACCCGCGGGTGCCGCAGCTCGTCGCCTCCGCCGACCTGCCGGGCACGGCGGGCCGGCTGGCGCCGATCGCGGACGGCGTCCTGGTCAGCCACAGCCACGGGCTGTTCCTCGTCACCTGCGACGACGAGCTGCGCGTGAGACGACAGGCCGTTCGGCAGGGCGGCTCGACGCCGTCGTTCGTGACGACCAACGGCACCTCGGCTGCCTGGTTCCACGGGGTCGTCGAGGTCCTGGACATCACCGACCCGCTCGCGCCGGTCGTGCGCGGGCGATTCCCCGTCACCCCGGACGAGCCCGCCTCCGGCAACCCGATCGCCCTCCGCGACGGGTACACGTACTGGGGCCTCGGCAGCGGCCTCGAGGTGTACGACGCGTGCGATCCGTATGCCGCGGCGCCGGTGCACGAGCGCGCCCATCGCTGGGGCCTCAAGGACGTCGCCTTCTCCGCCGACCGCGTCCACTTCCTCGACGACGCAGGTCAGTTGCACGTCACCGAGGTCGTCGACCCCGCCGCCCCGCGCGCACTCGGTTCGACCCTGGACCTCGCCTTCGGCGATCTCGTCGCGCTCGACGGGGACCTGGCCTACGTCGCCGGCCGGACCTGGTCCTGGTACGACCGGGGCGTGCTCTCGATCGTCGACGAGAGTGTCCCGGCGCAGATGCCGGTGGTCGGCACGCTGAGCCTCGCCGGGCCGCCCGCCGCGATCGACGCGGACGGGCCGCGGGTCTACCTCGGCGGCTGGTCCGAGATCTGGGGCGGCTCGCTCGAGATCGTCGACGCGACGCGCCCGCGCGAGCCGCTGGCCGCCGGGCGGATCGAGGGGCTGCCCCGGCCCGGGACGATCACCGCGGCCGGCGGCGCCCTGTACTACTTCAGCGACGGGATGCTGACGGTGCTCGACGTCAGCGATCCGGCGCGGCCCGCGATCGCCGCGACCGTGCCCGGACTCGGCTGGCCGACCGACAGCGCGCGGGCGGGAAGCCTGCTCTTCGTGACCGAGATCACGCCCTTCGCCTACGAAGCCGGATCGCTCAAGGTGTTCGACATCGCGAGCCCCTTCGCGCCCTCGCTCGTCGCGGAGGTCCCGATCGACGGGTTCCCGCTCAGCGTGCACGCGAACGACACCCGCCTCGCCGTCGGGACCGACCGGGCAGGGGTCCTGATCTTCCAGCTCGAACTCGGGCTGCCGCCGCGGCTGACGGAGACGCTCGCCGACACCGGCGCGTGGATCGGGCTCCTCGACCGGTTCGCCAGCGTTCACCGGTCGGGCACCTGGACGATCTACCCGATCAATCCGCCGGTCGAGTCCACCTCGTCGTCTTCGGGCACGTGCGGCGCATCGACGATCCCGGCCGGCGTCGCCCGCGGCCTGTACGACGTGGTGACGACCTGCCCGCACGGCCACGCCTTCCGGATGCGTGATGCCTACCGCGCCTGCCTGCGCCACCAGCTGACGGCCACGCTGGAAGCGCTCCCGCCCCCGGTGCCGCCGACGCGCTGGCGCCTGGAGGTCGGCGGGGACGAGCACTTCTTCGGCCGGCCCAAGTCGCACGCGGCGCGGCTGCTGCTCCCGCCGCTGCCCGCGTCGCTCGAGCGGCGCTACGCACTCGGAGGCGTTCCCGGCACGCTCTCGATCGCGCTCTCGCTGGCGCCGGGCGCCGGGGCCGGTGTGGTGCACCTCGTCGGGAGCGACCGAGCCGCGCTCGACGCGCTCTGGGAGACGATGAAGGCATCCGGCGGGATCGCGCTGCGCGCGATCGACGACAGGCACTACGGGGACTTCCAGCTGGCCGTCACGGACGGGGGCTTCGTCGGGATCGATGGCAAGGCGCAGTTCCAGTACGCCTACACCTTCGAGAACGGGGTCCTCGCGGCCGCTTCAGCTCACGGTCCGGGGGTCGATCTCGTGTTCGAAGCCACGGGCACGGACGACATCCGGTGCCTCACGCCGGCCTCGGCACGCTACAGCGGGGCGCGGGGAACGCGCTGAGCGGCCCGGGACGCCAGCGGCACGGGCCCGAATCGGGGCAGCTCCTGCCGGGGATTGCGATATGATCCCGGGATGACGCTGCCGGCCGGCACGAAACTGGGTCCGTACGAGTTGGCCGGCCTCCTGGGTGCGGGCGGGATGGGAGTGGTGTACCGCGCGCGGGATGCGCGCCTCGGCCGGGAGGTGGCCGTCAAGGTCCTGCCCCCGGAGCTCGCGAGCGACCCCGAGCGCCTGCGCCGATTCGAGCTCGAGGCCCGGGCCATCGGCGCCCTCAACCACCCGAACATCCTCTCGGTCCACGACCTCGGCGAGGCCGACGGAATCGTGTACCTCGTCACCGAGCTGCTCGAGGGCGAGACGCTCCGGGAGCGGCTCGGCGGGACGGCGCTGCCGGCGCGCAAGGCGATCGACTACGCGATCCAGATCGCCGAAGGACTCGCCGCGGCGCACGCCGCGCAGATCGTCCATCGCGATCTCAAGCCCGAGAATCTCTTCGTGACGCGCGACGGCCGCGTCAAGATCCTCGACTTCGGCCTCGCCAAGCTGGCCCCGATTCCGTCGATGGAGACGACCGTCTCGCTCGACGCGACCCGCGCCTTCGGGACGATGCCCGGTGCCGTGCTCGGGACGATCGGTTACCTGTCACCCGAACAGGTGCGCGGCGATCCGGCCGACCACCGCTCCGACATCTTCTCGTTCGGCGCCATCCTCTACGAGATGCTGACCGGCCGGCGCGCGTTCCGCGGCCCGACCCAGGTCGAGACGATGACCGCGATCCTCCGGCAGGAGCCGGAGGAGATCACGGCCTCGGGCCACGATGTCGATCCCGGGATCGAGCGCGTCGTGCGGCGGTGCCTCGAGAAGAGCCCCGACGAGCGGTTCCAGTCGGCGCGCGATCTCGCCTTCAACCTTGGCGCGCTCACGAGTCTCTCCGAAAGCGGCGCTCGGCCGGGAGCGAGCCGCCGCCGGCCGCCACCGCGTCGTCGAGCCTGGATGACGGCTGCGCTCGCGGCGGCGCTCGCCGTGGCGGCCGCCGCGATCGGGTTCCTGCTGGGCCACCGCGAGCGGGACACGGTCGAAGTCGACTACCGCCAGCTGACGTTCCGCCGCGGGACGATCACCGCCGCGCGGTTCGCACCGGAGGGCGGCGCCGTCGTCTACAGCGCGCTCTGGGACGGCACGCCGTCGCAGGTGTTCTCGACCTCCCCCGGGAGTCCCGAGTCGCGGCCTCTCGGCCTCGAGGGCGCCGGCCTGCTCGGCATCTCGACGGCGGGAGAGATGGCGGTCTCGCTGCGGATGGGGCCTCCCGTCAACGGCTTCGAGAGGGTCGGGACGCTCGCCCGCCTCCCGCTCGCGACCAGCACCGCGCCACGCGAGCTGATGGAACAGGTCCGCTGGGCCGATTGGGACCCCCGGGGCGCCGAGCTCGCGGTCGTCCGCTTCGCCGATGGGAAGACTCGTCTCGAATTCCCGCCCGGCAAGACGATCTTCGAGACCACGAGCTGGATCAGCCACCCGCGAGTCTCTCCGGACGGCCGGCGCGTCGCGTTTCTCGAGCACCCCCAGCAGGGTGACGACCGCGGCTTCGTGGCGGTCGTCGAGCGGGACGGGAGCTTCCGTCGCATCGGGGAGACCTGGTCGACGCTGTGGGGCCTGGCGTGGCGCCCGGACGGCCAGGAGATCTGGTTCGCCGGCGGACCCGAGGCCGCGCTCTCCGTGCGGCGGCTCTATGCCGTCACGCTCGACGGCGACCTCCGGCTGCTCGCGATCAGCCCCGGCGAGCTGACGCTCCACGACATCTCGGCTTCGGGCGACGTGCTGGTATCCGTCGAGGACCGCCGCCGCAGCCTGATCGGACTGCCGAGCGGTGCATCGGCGGAGGTCGAACTCAGCTGGCTCGACCGCTCGATCGCGGACGACCTGTCGCCCGATGGGAAGCTGCTCCTGTTCCACGAGGGCGGCAAGGCCGGCGCGGTGGTCGGCTCGCTGTACCTTCGCACGCTCGACGGCTCCCCGGCGGTGCGGCTCGCCGAGGGGTACGGAGTGAGGCTCTCTCCCGACCTCAAGTGGGTCCTGACGTTCATCCCGGGCGACCCGCGACAGTGGCGGCTCGTTCCGACCGGGGCCGGCAACCCCGTTCCGCTCGACCTGAAGCAGTTCGAGGCCGCGACCCTGCAGGTCGCGGGCTTCGCCCCCGACAGCCGCCGCCTGCTCGTGTGGGGAGCCGTGGACGACGGGGTCCGGCGCTTCTGGATCTTCGATCCCGGATCCGGCGAACGCTCACCCCTGGGGCCGGCCCCCGCGGTCCCGAGGGGGGTCTTCCACGACGGACATCACGTCGCGCTGGACGACGGGGAGGGCCGCACCTGGCTCGTCTCCGTCGACACGGGCGCGCAGCGGCCGATCCCGGGCCTCGCGCCGCGCGAGCAGATCGCGGGCCTGAGCGACGACGCCCGCACGGTGTACGTGGCGGAGCGCTCCGACCGGGATGCCGTGATCTACCGGGTCGACGTCGAGAGCGGCAAGCGGGAGCGGCTCCGCACCCTGACGCCGCCGAACCAGGCCGGCGTGGCCGGCATTTCCAACGTGATCGTCACCCCCGATGGCGAGCACTACGTCTACGGATACACGCAGCAGCTCTCCGAGCTCTACCTCGCGCGGGGAATCCGCTAGGAAGGGCGTCGCTCGCCGGGCCTCCCGCGGCCTGGCCTGCCCGGCTCGCACCCTCGTCGGCGCGACCCGGGCCCTCGTCAGGGCGGAGGCCGGAGCGGGAACCACCCGGACGAGATCCAGGCACCGCGGGTCCAGCGCCCGGAGGCGTCCAGGTGGACGCGGTACCACGCGACGTCCATCCGGGCCGCGCCGGCGCGCACGACCAGGATCGTCTGGTTGTGCTCTGCCGAGCCCGGGTTGAGCGCCGGAATCTCGTCCCACCAGTAGCTCTCGGGGGCGTGGGCGTGCCCGTGGAAGATCGCGACCACGCCGCGCCCGTCGATCGCCGCCCGGAACCGCTGCTTTTCCTGCGCCGTCCACCAGCGATCGTCGTCTCCGCCGAAGGCCGAACCGGGGAAGGAGTAGTGCTGGAACAGAGCTACCGGCCGGCCGGGCGGCGTGCGCGCGAGTTCCTCGGTGAGCCACCGGAGCGACTCGGCGTCGGGGTACGGGCCGACGACCAGGAGCCGGAGCGGGCCCCAGTCGAGCGCGTAGCGCAGGCTTCCGTGGCGCCGCGCCAGCGCCTCGGCGACGACGGTCCGCCCCGCGGTCGCGTCGTGGTTGCCCGGCAGCGCGTAGACGGGCCACTGCACCCGATCCGCTGCACCCGGCGCGCCGTCCCGCGGGTAGTGGAAGTCGAAGCCGCCGCGCCAGAACCAGCGCCCGCGCCACTGTACCGGCTTTCCTCCGTCGGTCAGGTCGCCCAGCACCAGCACGCCGCGAGGCGCTGCGACGACGCCCCCGATCCCGGGCGGCCAGGCCTGCCCCGGCAGCCCGTTGAGCGCCTCGATCACCGCCCGGTTGGCCGGCGAGAACTCGGGGACGATCCCGTGGTCGTTGAAGTGCGGGTCCGCAACGACGAAGAAGGTCACCTCCGCGGGCGGACCCGCAGGCAGCGCGCCCGCGGCGACCAGCGCGAACGCGGCGACCACGGCGACCAGCCCGACGCCGACGAGACCGAGCCGCCGCATCCCGGAGTGCGCGTGCCCGCGCGGTGCAGGGCGCCCGGCGCGAGACGCGCGACGACGCTCGAGCGGAGGCGTGCGGGCCGCGAAGCCGCGGTCTATCATCCGGCAAGCATATCGAGAAAGGAGTACGCCCGGATGAAGAAGACCGACAGGGCTTCCCGCAAGCCCTTGCTCCACCCCACGCTCAACTCGCTGCCCGCCGCCGCCCGCGCCAAGGTCGTTCCGCTGCTCGCCGCTCGCCTCGCGGAGGCCGGGGACTTCAAGCTGCAGGCCAAGCAGGCCCACTGGAACCTCAAGGGACCGAACTTCATCGCGCTGCACGAGCTGTTCGACCAGCTCGCGGCGCACGCCGACGTCTGGGCCGACGACCTGGCGGAGCGGATCGTGCAGCTGGGCGGCATCGCCGAGGGGACGGTCCAGGCGATCGCCCGCACCAGCTCCCTGCCGCCCTACCCGCTGGACATCCTCTCCGAAGGCGAGCACCTGGAGGCTCTCACCGCGGCGCTGGCGGCGTTCGCGAAGGGCGTCCGCGAGGCGATCGACCAGGCTGCGGCGCTGGGCGACGCCGACACCGCCGACCTCTTCACCGAAGTCTCCCGCGGAGCCGACAAGGACCTCTGGTTCCTCGAGTCCCACCTGCACGCCGACTGAAGCGCGCGCCGCCGCGGGGAGGTCCCGGCGATCCGGGGCCGACCCGCGGTC
>CAYZDB010000080.1:0-5103 GCA_964476985.1 uncultured Acidobacteriota bacterium
TCATAGTTCGGCTCAATCTGCTTGAGCAACTCCCCACACCGTCGAATCGCACGGCGCCCGGGCCCGGAACCGGGCCGAGGCGCTCGACGCGCTCGTGGCGCGGCTGGCGGCGGGGAGGACGCCGTGACGCTGCACCGCGCCGCGCTGGTGGCGTTGCTCGCGGTGGCACTGGCCGCGTTCGCGCCGGCCGAGGCCGCCAAGAAGAAGAGCCGCGCCAGGAAGAAGCCCGCGGCGGCGGCGCCGCTGCCCAAGATCCCGGAGGTGCCGCCGCCGGTCCTCGAAGCGGCCGGTCCCGGCGACGCGGTCCGCGGCGTCGTCGTCCCCGGCACGCGCCTGGCCGGGGTGGTGCTCTGGCCCGGGCGCGAGTCGCTCGAGCCCCCGGGCGTTCCCGCCGGTGCCGCCCTGGTCTCGGCCCAGCTCGCCGCGCTCGCCGCGACGGCGGCGGCGCCCGGCGCGGCGCCGCTGGTGATGCTCTTCCCGGACGGGATCGGCGTCGGGGTGCGGCTCGACGGCGGGGACGAGGCGCGGCTGGCGCGCCTGCTGGCGGTGCTGGCCACGCCGCGCCCGCCGGCGGAAGGGCCGCGGCAGGCGGCGATCGAGCAGTTGCAGCGCATCGCGGGCGAGCACTGGTCCAACCCGGAGACGGTCGCGCGCCGCGCCGCGCTCGGCCTGCTCTACCCCGGCAGCCGGTTCCCGTGGGACCCGGTTCCCGCCCCCTCGGCGGTGGGCGAAGCCGACGCGAACGCCCGCGCCGCCGTGTTCGCAGCGGTCCGTGAGTCGCGCGTGCGCTTCCTCGTGGCCGGCCCGGCCGGCCTGGCCGGGCGGCTCGCCGGAACGCTCGCTTCGCGCGGCGGAGCGCCGCAGGCCGGCGCGGCGGCGCCGGTGCCGGCGCCGAGCGCGCCGCTCGCCGCGCTGGTGGACGAGGAGGACGGCCCGGGAGCGCCCGGCCGGGTCGGGCTCGCGCTGGCCTACGCGCTGGCCGGACCGGCCGCGTCGCCGAACCAGCGCGCCGCGCTGGCGGTGCTGTCCGAGGGGCTGACGGAAGGGGAAGGGTCGCTGGCCCAGCGCCTCAAGGTCGTGCTCGGGGAGCCCGCCCCCGCGCGGGTGGAGATCGTCCGCGGCGCGGGCGGGGACGAGGCACTGGTGCTGAGCGCGCTCGTGCCGGCGCCGTCGGCCGGCCTGGCGTGGCGGGTGATGACCGGCGCGGTGACCTCCGTGCAGACGATCGCGCTGCGCGACGACGCGGTCTACCGGGCCCGCCGGCGCCTCGCCGAGGAGGCGGCGGCGCGGCGCGCCGATCCGCCGGCCGCGCTGGCCGACGCTTTCGGCGGGACTGCCCCGGTTCCCGCGTCGGCGCTCGCGCTGCGCGCGGCGGACCTCGAGGCCGCGGCGCAGCAGGCGCTCGTCCCGGGGCGCCGGGCCGCGGTCGCAGCCGGGCCGCTGGGCGACGAGCTGGTGGAGGTTCCCGAGTTCCAGGGGGCCCTGCGCCTGGCGTGGGAGCGGTTCGACCCGCTGTCCGAGACGCTGATGCAATCCGGCGACGCGGCCGAGCGCGATGCCGCCGCGGCCCAGGAACTGGCCCGCGCGGCGCTGGCCGCGCTCGCGGACGGCGCGACGCCGGCCTTCGACCCGCGCTACCACGCGACCTACCGCGTGCGCGAGGAGACGCCGGCCGGGCCGGTGGAGTCGACGCTCCGGATCGTCGCGTCGCCGGACGGGATCTCGTGGTCGGTCGACGCCCCCGACTGGACGATCGAGGCCGAGGAGCGCGCGGCGAAGGGGGCCGCCCCCGCGGACGGAGTGATCCACCTGCCGCAGCCGAACCGCCTGCTCGGCCTGGCGCTGCGCGAGCCCGCGATCCTGCTCGCCAGCGTCGCCGACGGCACGGTCGGCGCGGAGGCCGTGCGCGCGACCTGCGACGGCGCGCTCTGCCCCGCGCTGCGGGCGGAGCTGGAGGACGGGTCGGTGCTGACGCTGGTGCTCGACGAAGCGACGAAGATGCCCCGCGCGCTGCGCACCTGGTGGCCGGGCAAGGACGAGAGTCGCGTCCCCGACGAGCAGGTCCGGTACCTCGCCTGGCGGCGCGCCGGCACGGTGCGCGTCGCGGAGCAGGTCTCGGTCGAGGACGCGCTGGGCACGACACGGCGCGTCACGCTCGAAGAGTGGAGCTGGCCGTGAGCGCGCCGCTGGGCCCGGCCGGGGAGCGGCAGGCGTTGGACCGGGTGGTGGTCCGGATCGCCGGCGACTCCGGCGACGGGATCCAGGTGACCGGCGGCCAGATGACCTCGACCTCGGCTCTCGCCGGGAACGACGTCGCCACGCTGCCCGACTACCCGGCCGAGATCCGCGCCCCCGCCGGGACCCTGCCGGGGGTCTCCGGCTTCCAGCTCCAGTTCTCCTCTTCCGAGATCATGACGCCCGGCGACCAGGCCGACGTCCTCGTCGCCTTCAACCCCGCGGCGCTGAAGGTCCACCTGAAGGACCTCAGGCGGGGCGGGATCCTGCTGGTCAACGAGGACGCCTTCGACGAGAACGGGCTGCGCAAGGCGGGCTACGCCGCGAGCCCGCTCGACGACGGCTCGCTGGCCAACGTCGCGCTGCACCGCGTCGCGATCTCGCGCCTGACGCGCGAGGCGCTGGCCGGGACGGGGCTCGGGGCGAAGGACGCGGAGCGCTGCAAGAACTTCTTCGCGCTCGGCATGCTCTACTGGCTCTACGGCCGGCCGATCGACCCGACCGTGCGCTGGATCCGCGACAAGTACGCGAAGCGGCCCGAGCTGGCCGAGGCCAACGAGAAGGTCCTGCGCGCCGGCTACAACTTCGGCAACACGGTGCGGCTGTTCCAGAGCGTGTACGAGGTGCCGCCGGCCCGGCTCGCCCCGGGGACCTACCGCAACCTCGACGGGAACGAGGCGATCGCGCTGGCGCTGGCCGCGATCGCGCAGCGCTCGGGCCTGAAGGTCGTGCTCGGCAGCTACCCGATCACGCCGGCCTCGACGGTCCTTCACGCCTGCAGCCGGCTCAAGGCGTACGGCGTGACCGCCTACCAGGCCGAGGACGAGATCGCCGGCATCGGCGCGGCGCTGGGCGCGGCCTTCGCCGGCGCGCTGGGCGTGACCACGACGAGCGGGCCCGGCCTCGCCCTCAAGGGCGAGACGCTCGGCCTCGCGACGATGGTCGAGCTGCCGCTCCTGGTCTTCGACATCCAGCGCGCGGGCCCGTCGACCGGGATGCCGACCAAGACCGAGCAGTCGGACCTGCTCATGGCGCTGTTCGGCCGCCACGGCGAGGCTCCGCTGCCGGTGCTCGCTCCGTCCACCCCCTCGGACTGCTTCTGGATCACGCTCGAGGCCGCGCGGATCGCGATCCGCTACCGGACGCCGGTGATCGTGCTGTCCGAGGGCTACCTCGCGAGCGGCTCCGAGCCCTTCCGGGTCCCGAGCCCGGAGGAGATTCCGGTCCTCGACCCGGGCTACCTGACCGACCCGGCGCGCTACCAGGGGGCCTACGTCCGCGACCCCGAGACGCTGGCCCGCCCCTGGATCCCTGCCGGGACGCCGGGGCTGCAGCACCGCGTCGGCGGGCTCGAGAAGGACGACCTGGGCCAGGTCTCGTACGACGCCGCGAACCACCAGCGGATGGTCGCGCTGCGGGCCGGCAAGGTCGCCGGGATCGCGGCCGACCTGCCGCCGGCGCGGCTCGAGGAGGGGGCCGTGGGCGACGAGCTGCTGGTCGTCGGCTGGGGCTCGACCTGCGGCGCGATCACCCAGGCGGTGCGCGAGGAGCGCGCTCTCGGCCGCCGGGTCGCCAGCCTGCACCTGCGCCACCTCAACCCGTTGCCGCGCGGTCTCGGCGAGCTGCTCGCCGCCTTCCCGCGGGTGCTGGTCCCCGAGCTCAACACCGGACAGCTGCTCTGGCTGCTCTCGGCGCGTTTCCACCTCGACGCCGTCGGCTTCCACAAGGTGCAGGGGGCCCCGTTCCGCGTCGGCGAGCTGCGCGCCCGGATCGCCGAGATGCTGGGAGCCTGAGATGTCCGCCGCCGGCCCGCCGCCCCTCTCGCGCAAGGACTTCGCATCGGACCAGGAAGTGCGCTGGTGCCCCGGCTGCGGGGACTACGCGATCCTCAGCACCGTCCAGGCGGTCTTCTCCAGGCTCGGCCTGGCGCGCGAGCGGACCGTGATCGTCTCGGGGATCGGCTGCTCCTCGCGCTTCCCGTACTACATGAACACCTACGGCTTCCACACGCTGCACGGCCGGGCGCCGGGGATCGCGACCGGCGTGAAGCTGGCCGACCCGGGGCTGTCGGTGTGGGTCGTCACCGGCGACGGGGACGCGCTCGCGATCGGCGCCAATCACTTCGTGCACGCGATGCGGCGCAACGTCGGCCTGAAGATCCTGCTGTTCAACAACCGGATCTACGGCCTTACGAAGGGGCAGTTCTCGCCGACCTCCGCGCGCGGCCAGAAGACGCCGTCGACCCCCCTCGGGTCGCTCGACCCGCCGTTCAACCCGCTGGCGCTCGCGCTCGGGGCGGGTGCGACCTTCGTGGCCCGCAGCGTCGACCGCTTCGGGGCCCACCTGGCGGAGACGCTCGAGGCGGCCGCCGCGCACCGCGGCACCGCGTTCGTCGAGATCTACCAGAACTGCAACATCTTCAACGACGGAGCCTTCGGCTACCTGACCGACAAGGACGGGCGGGTCGAGCAGGCGCTCTACCTCAAGCCCGGCGAGCCGCTTCGCTGGGGACGGGAGGGGGAGCACGGCCTGGGGCTCGGCCCGGAGGGCGAGCTGGTCCGGATCTCCGCGGCCGCGGACCCAGGGTCGGTGCTCCGGCACGATCCCGGGGCGGACAGCCCGGCGCGCGCCTTCGCCCTCGCCCTGCTGGACCACCCGGGCTTCCCGGTGCCGCTGGGGGTCCTCCGCGCCGTCGATCGGCCGACGCTGGAGGGGGAGCACGAGCGGCAGGCTGAGTCCGCCCGGGCGGGGGCCCCCCCCGACCTGGCGCGGCTCCTGGCCGGCCCGGAAACCTGGGAAGTCGGGGCCGGAGAGGCCGGGGGCCCCGCCGGATCGGCCCGTTCCGGTTGACAGAGGGCGGGGGGGCGG
>CAYZDB010000080.1:5113-10744 GCA_964476985.1 uncultured Acidobacteriota bacterium
CGTGGGTGGTGCTGGGGGGGGGGGGGGGGGCCCCAGCCTTCCGCGGTTTTGTTTCGCGCGGCCCCGCGCGGCGGGGCGAGGTGCCTTTGTGCGCCGCGCGCCGCATGGACCCGGACCAGGAAGAGGATCGCAGCATGCGCACGTATTTCCCGTCCAAGGGTGAGATCCCCCGCGAGTGGTGGGTCGTCGATGCGACCGGGGTCCCCCTCGGGCGCCTGGCCACCGTGGTGGCCCATCACCTTCGTGGCAAGAACAAGACCGGCTTCGTGCCGTTCCTCGACACCGGCGACTTCGTGATCGTGGTGAACGCCGACAAGGCGGTCCTCACCGGCCGCAAGCTGGATCAGAAGATGTACCGCCACCACAGCGGCCACCCCGGCGGACTGTACGAGTCGACCGCCCGCGTCGTGCTGAACGACCGCCCCGAGAAGGCCGTCGAGCTGGCGGTCTGGGGGATGCTGCCCAAGAACAAGCTGGGGCGGCGCCTGTTCACCAAGCTCCACGTCTACCGCGGAGGGGAGCACCCGCACCGGGCGCAGAAGCCGAAGGTGCTCAAGCTCGAGGCCCCGGCCAGGAGTGCGTCATGAGCGCGATGATCCAGTACAACGGCACCGGCCGCCGCAAGGAAGCCGTGGCGCGGGTCTACGTCCGCCCGGGCACCGGCGTGGTCCGCGTCAACGACCGGGCCTTCGACGACTACTTCCCGCAGGCGACGCTGCGGATGATGATCGAGAAGCCCCTGGCGATCACCGAGACCCGCGAGAAGCTCGACGTGATCGCGAACATCGCGGGCGGCGGCCCCACCGGCCAGGCCGGGGCGATGCGCCTCGGGATTGCCCGCGCCCTGCTCGAGTTCGACGCCTCGCTCCGCCCGAAGCTCAAGGTGGAGGGGCTCCTGACGCGCGACGCGCGCGAAGTGGAACGCAAGAAATACGGCCGGCCGGGCGCGAGGAAGCGCTTCCAGTTCAGCAAGCGCTGACGGTGCGCTCCCCCCGGGCGTCGGGCCCGGGGGGGCGGACCAGCCCACCGGCGACAACCCAAGGCGTCCGCCGCCCTCGAAGCGGAGCCTGCCATCGGAGGTTTTCGTGGATCAGACCGCCGCAGTGACCCTGCGCGAGCTGCTCGAGGTTGGCGCGCACTTCGGCCACCAGCGCAGCCGCTGGAACCCCGCGATGCGCCCGTACATCTTCGGGCTGCGCGGGGGCGTCTACGTCATCGACCTGCAGAAGACCGTGGTCCTGCTGCAGGACGCGATCAACTTCGTCCGCGACCTGACGGCGCAGGGCAAGATCGTGCTCTTCGTCGGCACCAAGAAGCAGGCGCAGGAGATCGTCGTCCGCGAGGCCCGGCGCTGCGAGATGTTCTACGTCGACGAGCGCTGGCTGGGCGGCCTGCTCACGAACTGGGCGACCGTGAAGCGCTCGATCGACAAGCTCAAGGAGCTGGAGACGCTCGAGACCGACGCCAAGTTCGCGCACCTGACGAAGAAGGAGCGGCTCTCGCTGGCGAAGACCCGCACCCGCCTCGACAAGACCCTGTCCGGCATCAAGGACATGGGGCGCCGGCCGGATGCGATCTTCATCGTCGACGTCGGCCGCGAGACGATCGCCGTCGACGAGGCGAACAAGCTCGGCATTCCCGTGATCGGGATCGTCGACACCAACTCCGACCCGTCGCGGATCGACTTCCCCGTGCCGGCCAACGACGACGCGATCCGCTCGATCGAGCTGATCACCAGCCGGCTGGCCGACGCGATCAACGAGGGGCGCAACATCTGGCGCGCCCAGCGGCCCGAGCGGACCCCGCGCCCGGCGCGCGGGCGGCGCCCGGGGCGCGACGAGGCGGCGGCCGACGCGACGGTGGCGGCGGTCCTGGACGAGAGCGAGGCGACCCTCCCGGTCGCGCCGGAGACCACCGGCGCACCCGGCAGCGAGCCGGCCGAGCAGGCGTGACCGGGCGCCCCGCGGCGCGTTCCGCGGGGCCGGCCCGAGAGGACGAGGAACCGGATGAGCATTGCGGCGAGCGACGTCAAGAAGCTCCGCGACATGACCGGCGCGGGGATGATGGACTGCAAGGAGGCCCTCGCGGCCAGCGCCGGCGACTTCGACGCGGCGATCGACTTCCTGCGCAAGAAGGGGCTGTCCAAGGCCGCCAAGAAGACCGACCGCGAGACCAAGGAAGGCCTGGTCGACGCGAAGGTCGAGGGGCGCGCCGGGGCGCTGGTCCAGCTCTCGTGCGAGACCGACTTCGTGGCCCGCACCGAGGACTTCACCGGCTTCGCGGCGGCGCTGCTCCGCCAGGCCTTCGCCGACCGGGCCGCCTCGGCCGAGGAGCTGCTGGCCCGGCCGTTCGCCGGGGGCGGCGGCAGCGTGCAGGAAGTCCTGACCGGGATGATCGCCAAGCTGGGCGAGAACATGCAGGTCGCGCGGGCCGCGTACTTCGAGGCGCCGCAGGGCGCGGTGCACGCCTACATCCACCCCGGCAACCGCGTCGGCGTGCTGCTCGAGGTCCGGGGCGACGACGCGACGGTCGCGGCCCTGGCCTCGACGATCCACGACGTCGCGATGCAGGTCGCGGCCGCCTCGCCGTCGTTCGTGCGCCGCGAGGAGGTCGACGCGGCGACGCTCGAGAAGGAGCGCGAGATCGCGCGCGAGCAGCTCAAGGAGTCGGGCAAGCCGGCCGCGGTGATCGAGAAGATCGTCGACGGCAAGCTGGCCAAGTACTACGAGGAAGCCTGCCTGCTCGAGCAGCCCTTCATCAAGGACGACTCGAAGAAGGTCGCCGACGTCGTGAAGGAAGCCGCCGGCGGCAAGCCGTTCGAGGTCGTGCGCTTCGCCCGCTTCGCCCTGGGCGCCTGAGTCCCGGCGGTGGGCGCCGGCGAGCCTTCGCGCGTCCCCCCGGCCGGCGGCGAGCCGCGGTATCGCCGGATCCTGCTCAAGCTCTCGGGCGAGGCCCTGCTCGGCTCGCGCGAGTTCGGCGTCGACCCGGCCGTGGTCCAGGCGATCTCGCGCGAGATCGCGGACGTCCACGCGCTCGGCGTGCAGGTCGGGATGGTGCTGGGCGGCGGGAACATCTTCCGCGGCGTGCAGACCGCGGCCCGCGGCGGGGTCGACCGCGTCACGGGCGACCAGATGGGGATGCTGGCGACCGTCATGAACTCGCTGGCCTTCCAGGACGGGCTGGAGGCGATCGGCGTCGAGACCCGGGTCCTGTCCGCGGTCGCGATGCCGCAGCTCGCCGAGCCGTTCATCCGCCGGCGCGCGATCCGCCACCTCGAGAAGGGGCGGGTCGTGATCCTCGCGGCCGGCACCGGCAACCCCTACTTCACCACCGACACCGCGGCCGCGCTGCGCGCGATGGAACTGCGCGCCGAGGTCCTGATGAAGGCGACCAAGGTCGACGGGATCTACGACAAGGACCCCAAGCAGCACGCCGACGCGGTCCTGTTCCCCGAGCTCAGCTACCGCGAGGTGATGAGCCGTCGGCTGGCCGTGATGGACGCGACGGCGATCACGCTCTGCATGGACAACCGGATGCCGATCCTCGTCTTCAACCTGACCCGGCCGGGCAGCATCGTCGCGGCGGTGAAGGGCGAGGCGATCGGGTCGATCGTGAAGGAGTGACGATGCTCGAGAAGGTCTTCACCGACGCCGAAAAGCGGATGGACCAGGCGGTCGAGGGCGTGAAGCGCGAGCTCTCCGGCCTGCGGACGGGGCGGGCCTCGGTCTCGATCCTCGACGGGATCTCGGTCGACTACTACGGCTCGCCGACCCCGCTGGCGCAGATGTGCAAGCTCTCGACGCCGGACGCAGGGACGATCGTGGCCCAGCCCTTCGACCCCTCGGTGATCAAGGACGTCGAGAAGGCGATCAAGGTCGCCGACCTCGGGCTGAACCCGAGCAACGACGGGAAGGTCGTGCGGATCCCGATTCCGCCGCTGACCGAGGAACGCCGCAAGCAGCTGGTCAAGAAGGTCGGCCAGATCGTCGAGGAAGGGAAGAACGGCGTGCGCCAGGTCCGGCGCGAGGCCAACGACGAGGTCAAGAAGCTCGAGAAGGACGGGAAGGTCTCGGAGGACGACGCGCGCCGCGGGCTGGAGCGGGTGCAGAAGCTGACCGACGACCACGTCAAGAAGCTCGACGACCTGGGCAAGGCGAAGGACAAGGAGTTGATGGAGTTCTGATGCCGGCCGCGGCGGCTGTGCTCCTGGCCGCCGGCTCCGGCCGACGGCTTGCCGCGGGCCGGCCCAAGGCGCTGGTCCCGGTCGGCGGGCGCCCGCTCGTCGCCTGGTCGTGCGCGCTGTTCGCGGCGCTCCCGGAATTCGAGGAACTCGTGCTCGTCGTCCCCGGCGGCGCGGCCGCGGAGGCGGCGGCCGAGGCCGCGCGCGCGGCGGGGGCCGGGGCGCGCCTCGCGGTCGTTCCGGGTGGCGCGCGGCGGCGCGATTCCGTTGCGGCCGGGCTGGCCGCGATCCGCGGCGCCGAGCACGTGCTGGTCCACGACTCCGCGCGCCCGTTGCTCTCGGCGGCGCTGGTCGGGCGGGTGCTGGCGGCGGCGCGCGCGGAGGGGGCGGCGGTCCCGGCCGTGGCGATCGCCGACGCGCTGGTGCGCGGGGCGGGGGGTCGGGTCGCGGACGAGGTGTCGCGCGAGGAGCTGTTCGCCGTGCAGACGCCGCAGGGCTTCCGCACCGAGCTGCTGCGCGAGGCCCACCGGATGGCGCCGCCGGACTGGGACGCGGCCGACGACGGCGAGCTGGTGCGCGCCCTCGGACACCCGGTCGCGCTGGTGGACGGCGAGGCGGCCAACGTCAAGGTGACCTGGGCCGGGGATCTCGCGCGGGCCGGGGCGATGCTCGAAGCAAGGGGGGAGCGGACGGCGATGTCGTCGCGGGTCGGGATCGGGTGGGACGTCCACCCGCTGGTGGCCGGCCGGGTCTTCCGGCTGGCGGGGGTCGAGGTCGGGGCCGAGTTCGGTCCGGCCGGGCACTCGGACGGCGACCCCCTGGCCCACGCGGTCGCCGACGCGCTGCTCGGCGCCGCGGCGCTCGGGGACATTGGACAGCTCTTTCCGGACACCGACCCGCGCTGGGCCGGGCTGCCCGGTCTCGAGCTACTGACGCGGACCCGGCAGCACCTCGCCGGACACGGGTTCCGGCCGGTGCAGGTCGACGCGGTGCTGGTCGTGGACGCGCCGAAGATCGCGCCGCACCGCGAGGCGATCCGCGACGCGCTGGCCGACGCGCTCGGGCTGCCGGGTGATGCGGTCTCGGTCAAGGGGAAGCGGACCGAGGGGCTGGGCGGCCTGGCCGGCGGCAAGGGGGTCGCGTGCCACGCCGTCGCGACCGTGACTCGGAACGCGTGAAGGAGAGGGGACCGATGCCGCGAGGACACCGCAAGGGAAAGCACGGCCCGTCGCGCCCGGGAGGGGTCGGTCCGCGGGGCGAGCGCCGGGGCGCCGCGGCCGGACCACGGCGGGGACCGCCGCCGGAGGAACGCCGGGGCCCGCCGGGCGCGACCAAGCGCCCGTTCCGGCCCGCGGCCCGTCCGGGCGCGGCCGAACCCCCCGCGGGGCGGCCCTTCGGGAAGCCCCCGCGATCCGCGGCGTTCGAAGACGAGCGCCGGCCCAAGCGCGGCC
>CAYZDB010000081.1:0-213 GCA_964476985.1 uncultured Acidobacteriota bacterium
GCCCACCAGGCCGTCGTCTCGGGGGTGCAGGTCGGGCTCATCGTGCTCGCCGCGGCCTGGGCGCTGGCTCCGCTCGGCGGCCCGCACGGCCGCGGGCGGCGCGCGGTGGCGCTGGCCGCGGCGTGCGCGGCGATGGTGCTGCTGCCCGCCGAGCCGCCGGTCCGGCGCGCGGGGATCGCGGTGCTCTTCGCGCGGGCCGGCCGGCTGGCCGGC
>CAYZDB010000081.1:223-10600 GCA_964476985.1 uncultured Acidobacteriota bacterium
TGCTGCTCGCGCTCGACCCGGCGCTGGCGCGCTCGCTCTCGTTCGCGCTGACGGTCGCCGCGACGCTGGCGCTCGTGACCGGGGCGCACGGCGCCGGGTGGGGGCCGCGGCTGCGGCTGTTCTTCGGACCGATCCTCGCGACCTGGCCGATCCTGGTCGAGATGACCGGTTGCGCCGGCGTCTGGTCGCCGGTCGCGAACCTGCTGGCCGCGCCGGCGGCGGCCCCCGCGCTGCTCGGCGGCTGGCTCGCGGTCCTGCTGCCCGACGGCTCCCGCGCGGCAGCGGTTCCGGAGGCGGTGGCGCGGCTCGGCGCGGAGTGGTTCCTGGCGATCGCGCGCGGCGTCGCAGCCTGGCCGGGATCGGGACAGATCGCGGCCCCGGCCGGCCTGGCCTGGCTGGTCCTGCACGAGGCGCTCGCCTTCGCCTGGCTGGCCGCGCGCGGGCGCCGCGCGCTCGCGCTGGGACTCGCCGCCGCGGCGTCGTTCGCCTGGCCGCTGCGCCCCGCGCCGGCCGCGGCGCCGAGCGCCTCGCTCGATGTGCTTGACGTGGGCCAGGGGCAGGCGGTGCTGGTGCGCGACGGCGACCTCGCGATGCTGATCGACGCCGCCGACGACCGCGCCCGCGACGGAACGCGCGCGCTGGTCCACGCGCTGCGTGCGCGCCGCGTGGCGCGGCTCGACGCGCTGGTCCTGACCCAGAACGACCGCGATCACGCCGGCGGGGCGTTGGACCTGCTGGCCGCCGCGCCGCCGCGCCGGCTCGTGGTCGGCGAGAACCTGCTCGACGATCCCGAGCTGCGTCCGCTCTACGCGGCGGCGGCGCGGCGGGGGGTGCCGGTCGTCCCGCTGGCGGCAGGCGAGCGGCTGGACCTGGGGCGCGTCCGGGCCCTCGTGCTGCACCCCGCGCCGGGGATCGCGGTGCGGGACAACGAGCGTTCGCTCGTGGTGCACCTCCTGGGCCGCGGGCTCGACGCCCTGGTCACGGGCGACGCCGGGCTGGAGGCGGAGCGCGAGATGCTGGCGCGGGGCCTCGTGCCGCGCACGGCGATCCTGGTGGCGGGGCACCACGGCTCGAAGGGCTCGACCGGCGACCCGCTGCTGCGCTCGGCGGCCCCCGGCGTCGCGCTGATCTCGGCGGGGCGGGGGAACCGATTCGGCCACCCGCACCCGGAGACGCTCGCGCGGCTCGCGGCGCGCCGCGTGCCGTGGCTGATCACCGCGCGGGACGGCAGCCTCGCCGCGCAGGCGCGGAACGGCGCGATCGAGGTGCGGGGGGAGGGCGAGGCCGAGGGGGCGGTGCTCAGGGTACGAAGGAGAGCGGGACCGGCATGAAGCACAGCACCAGGATCGCCAGCGCGCCCAGCGCCAGCGCGAGCCGCCCCGGCCCGAGCTGCGGTTCCCAGGCCGCGGGGGGCGGGTGACGGCGGCCGAAGAGCAGGATCAGCGCCGACCAGATCACCCACAGCAGCACCGCCTCCCACTCGCCGTAGCGCAGCACGCGGGTCGCGGCGAGCGCGATCAGGAAGGCGGGAACGAGCCACGCCATCCGCGCGTGGGCGCGGGGCGAGAGGGCGTACAGGATGTGCCCGCCGTCGAGCTGTCCGGCCGGCAGCAGGTTCAGCGCCGTGGCGAAGACCCCGACCCAGCCCGCGAGGTAGATCGGGTCCAGGTACAGCGAGGCCTCGCGCGCGTCGGGCCGCAGCAGCCAGCCGAGCGCCCAGGTGAGCAGCGAATCGCCGAAGACGATCGTGCCCCGCGGCGCCGCACCCGGCGGCCCGAGCGGCGCGGCCAGGGTGCCGACGACCAGCAGCGGGACCGCCACCGCGAACCCGGCCAGGGGGCCGGCGATCCCGATGTCGAAGAGCGCGCGGCGGGTCGGGATCCGGCCGCGGATCCGGATCAGGGCCCCCAGCGTCCCGATCAGCGAGACCAGCGACGGAACCGGCAGGAAATACGGGACGGTGCAGTCGACCCCGTAGCGCCGGCAGGCGAGGTAGTGGCCCATCTCGTGCGCGACGAAGAACCCGAGCAGCGCGAGCACGTAGGGGATGCCGGAGGGCAGCAGGGCCAGCGCGTCGCCCAGCTCGATCTCGCCGCGCGCGACGGCGAAGGGGAGCGAGACGCCGGTGGAGAGCGAGACGCCGACGTCGAGCGTCGTCAGCACCGTCAGCAGGAACATCGCGATGGCCAGCCGCGGCGGGCGGCGCCGCGGCGCCCGCAGCGGCTGCGGCACCGGCGGAACCGGCGCCGGGACCTCGGGCGGCTCGGGGGCAGCGTCGGGTACGGACGGGGGGAGGAAGGGTCCGCTCACGGGCCGATGTCGCGCAGCTCTTTCCCCGGCTTGAAGCGGACGGTGCGCCCGGGCGGGATCTTGACCTCGCGGCCGGTCCGGGGGTTGCGCCCGACGCCGCGCTTCCTGGGCTTGACCTGGAACACTCCGAAACCGCGGAACTCGATCCGCTCGCCGCGCGCCATCGCGTCCTTGAGCGACTCGAACAGCGATTCGACCGCCTCGACCACGAGGCCGTGCGAAACCCGGCGCGCCCCGTCCGCCGGGTCGTCCCCCGGCGGCAGCTCGTGCCGTCCCTCGCGCTGGTGCTCCAGCAGGGCCTGTTGAACGCGCTGGATCAGGTCCGCCTTGACCATCGAGGAACTCTCCTCCGCCGGATCGGTCGCCGGGGCCGGGGAAGTCTAGGGGGAACGCTCCCCGCGGTCAAGGTAAAGTCTGCAAACAGAGAGGCTTGCGGGAATCGCCATCGTGGCGCCCGGACCCGGGCGGGGGTAGTCTCCCCCGGCCCTCACCCGGAGACTCCCGATGTCCGATCCAGTTACCCCCGGCCGTGCCCGCGCGCTTCCGCGCGTGGCGATCGTCGGGCGCCCGAACGTCGGGAAGTCGAGCCTGTTCAACCGGCTGCTCCGGCGGCGGGAGGCGATCGTGCTCGACCGGCCGGGCGTGACCCGCGACCGGCTGGAGCGCGAGGGGCGGCTGGCCAGCCGGCCGGTCGTGCTGGTCGATACCGGGGGGATCGTCCCGGGGTCCGACGACGACCTCTACCGCCAGGTGTCCCGGCAGGCGCTGGTCGCGCTCGATTCCGCGGACGTGATCGCGCTGGTGATCGACGCCCGGGCCGGGGTCACGCCCCTCGACGAGCAGGTCGCGGAGATCCTGCGCCGCGCCGCCGTGCCGGTCGTGCTGGTCGCCAGCAAGGTGGACGGCGAAGCGCAGGAGGCGCTGGTCCACGACGCCTGGCGGCTCGGCCTGGGCGAGCCGATCCCGGTCTCCGCCGAGACCGGCCGCGGGGTCGAGGAGTTCGCCGAGCTGGTCGAATCGCTGCTGGCCCCGCTGCCGGAAGGGGAGGAGGCCGGGGCGGTCGCCGACGACGGGGGGCTCCCGGACCCGCGCGAGGAACTGTGCGTCGCGGTGGTCGGCCGTCCCAACGTCGGCAAGTCGTCGCTGGTGAACCGGCTCGCCGGCGAGGAGCGGGTGACGGTCAGCCCCGTCCCCGGCACGACGCGGGACGCCGTGGACGTGCTGCTGCGGCGCGACGGCAACCGGATCCGGCTGGTCGACACCGCGGGGATCCGGCGCCGCGCCAAGGTCGAGGCGCGGGACGAGTCGGTGGGGATCCTCATGACGCGCCGACGCCTGGCCCGCAGCCACGTCGCCATCTTCGTCCTCGACGCGGTCCAGGGGGTCACCAGCGGCGACGTCGCGATCGCGGGCGAGATCCTGGAGACCGGCCGCCCGATGGTCCTCGCGCTCAACAAGTGGGACCTCGTCGAGGACCCCGAGCGGCGGGTGGACGAGCTCGACGCGGACCTGGAGCGGCGGCTGGCCTTCGCGCCGAAGGTGCCGCGGGTCACGGTCTCCGCGCTTTCCGGCCAGCGCGCCTTCCGGCTGCTCGACCTGGCGCGGGAGCAGGCGCTGGCCGCCACCCGCCGGATCCCCACCTCGGAGCTGAATCGCTTCCTCGAGCGCTCGCTCGCCGAGCTGCTGGCCGGGGGCGGCTCGACGACGCGGATGCTTTACATCACCCAGACCGGGACCCTTCCGCCCCGGTTCGCGATCTTCTGCCGCGAACCGGAGCAGGTGGACCCGTCGATCCGGCGGTACCTCGAGAGCCGGATCCGCGAGGAATTCGACCTGGGCCCGGTCCCGGTCGTGGTCGACCTGAAGCTCTCCCCCCGGCGCCGCTGAGCGGGGGCGGGCCGGCCGAGGGGGGGCCGGGAGGACCGTCGCGGTCCCCCGGCCTTTCGAAGCTGGTTGCCCCCGTTTTGACACCGCCGCACCGGGAGCCCTATGTTTGCCCCGCCGGCGGGAAGGCCCCTCGAGGGGGCCGGCCCGCGCGTGCCACTCCCGTGGAGCGCCGGACATGGTTGTCTTCAACTACTCGACACGCGAACTGACGA
Source organism: uncultured Acidobacteriota bacterium (assembly GCA_964476985.1). GTDB lineage: Bacteria > Acidobacteriota > Polarisedimenticolia > J045 > J045 > JALOKP01. The sequence goes on from CAYZDB010000081.1 coordinate 4,633, forward strand.
CGAAGGTCGTGTTCTACGGTCCCGGCCTCTGCGGGAAGACGACCAACCTGCAGTTCATCTACGACCACATGCCGCAGGGGGTGCGCGGCAAGATGCTGTCGCTGGCCACCAAGAGCGACCGCACGCTGTTCTTCGACTTCCTGCCGATCGACCTGGGGCAGATCCAGGGGATGAAGACCAAGGTCCAGCTCTATACGGTGCCGGGCCAGGTCTTCTACAACGAGACGCGGCGGCTCGTGCTCAAGGGCGCGGACGGCGTGGTCTTCGTCGCCGACAGCCAGGAGAACATGGTCGACGCCAACCTCGACTCCTTCCGCAACCTCGAGGAGAACCTGGCGGCGCACGGGATGTCGCTCGAGGACACCCCGCACGTGATCCAGTACAACAAGCGCGACCTTCCCAACGCGATGCCGATCGAGCCGATCAACGAGCGGCTCAACAAGTACAACGCGCCGTTCTACGAGGCGATCGCCACGACCGGCGTCGGCGTCCAGGAGACGCTGCGCCACATCACCAAGCTGGTGCTGCTCAAGCTCAACGAGCGCTACGGGGCCGAGCGCCCGGGTGGGGCGCGCCGCGAGCCCGCGGCCAGCGCCGCGGCCGAGCCGGTGGCGCCCGCGATCGAGGCCCCGGTGGCCGCGGCGGCCGGCGTGCCGCTGTTCGACGACGCCTCTTCCAGCTTCGAGACGCCCGCCGCGGCCGACCCGGCCGAGGTCTTCGCGATGCCGAGCGGCAAGATCTACGCCGAGCCCGCCGCCGCCGCGGCTCCCGCCCCGGCCGCTGCGCCGCCCGTCGAGACGTTCGCCGCCGCCGCCTCGGCGGCCCCGCACCCCGAGCCCGCGGGGAGCTTCGACTTCATCGTCCCCGGTGAGCCGGCGCGGGCCGAGATGCCGACGCTGGCCACGCCGCAGACGATGATTCGCGCCGCGGTCGAGGCCCCGGCGCGCCCGGCTGCACCCGCCTTCGACGCCGAGCCGTTCCACCTGCCCCCGCGGGCCGAGCGCCCAGCGGTGGCCGCGGTGGTGGAGGAGGAGGACGTACTCGGCCTCGCCCCACCCGTGCCGCCCCCGACGTCGACCGTGAAGATCGACCGGTCGACGCTCGACGCGGTCCTTCCGGCGCCGGTCGCGCACGCCTCGGCCCGGATGATCGAGGTCGGCGCGGCCGACGCGCTGTTCGCCGACGACGCCGTCGAGCCGACGCGGCTCGAGGTCGGCGACCCGCAGGAGATCCTCGTGCCGCTCGAGTTCGCGACGGCGGCGGGAACGCGCCGCTTCCGGCTCGTGATCCGGCTGGAACTCGCGCCGTGAGCGCAGCCTACGCGCGCGGAACGCGCCGCCGCTTCGTCTCCGCCCGGGCCGGAACCTACCCCGCGCCCGTGCCTCCGGCGGCCGCACCGCCGGATCGGGGGGACGAGGTGCCGTTGGCCCGGGCGCCGGAGCCGGACCCGTTCGCCGACTCGCTGTTCGAGGACGGCGGCATCTCCTTCTCCGCAGAGGTTCACCAGCCCGAGCCCGCCTGGGCGGCCGCTTCGGCAGCGGCGGTCGAGGAAGCGCCCTTCGAGCCTTTCGAGTCCAGCGCCTTCTCGACCTCTGAGCCCGGACCGGAACCGGATGCGGCGAAGGCGCCGCGGCGGCGCGCGGGGGCCGGGCCGACAGCACGCGCGACGGTCGGTATCCTTGCCGGCGCAGCGGTCGGAGCGGCAATCGGGCTCGTGCTCAGCACGGCGATGCTCGCCCTGTACGCGCCGACCGACTTCGCCCAGGCGATCCTGGACCCGGTGGGGCTGTGGACCCAGATCGAAGACTGGAAGGTGCTGGCCGGCGCGCTGCTGATCGCGATCGGATTCGCCGTGCTCGGCGCGGGGCAGGGGACCCAGCGCCGCGCCCCGCGCGCCTGACCGGCCTCCGGCGGCTCGCGCGCGCGATCGCGCTGCTCGCGCTTCCGATCGCGCTGCTGCAAGCGGTCGCCGCGACCAGGACCGACGAGGAGCCCGCCGCCCCGCGCGACGGCGCCGAGTTGCTCGAGCGCCTGTCGGCCGGGCCGGTGGTCGTGCTCGCGACCGCGCTCCGCGTCGACGGCAAGCTGACCCTGACCGTGAAGGAAGTCCTGCGCGGCGGCACGATGCCGGAGACGCTGCGCGTCGCCTTCCGCGGCAACAACCTCATGCGGCAGCCCGACACGGCGCCCTTCCAGGCCCGCGACCGGGAGACCGCGATCTACGTCCTCACGCCCTGGGTCGATTCCCGCGGCCGGCAGCCCAAGCCGGACCTCTACATGCCGGCCGGTTTCGCCGGCGCGCGGATCCCGCTGCCGCTCGAAGGCGGGGAGGCGCTGCTGGTCGCGGTGCGCGAGATCGTGCTGCACCAGGACGACATCGCGGCCGGACAGGAAGGCCGCGTCCTGGGCTGGATCTCGGGCCGGAACCCCTGGCTGATCGACGCCGGCCTGGTGATCGCCGGGCAGCTCGTGATGGCCGACGAGGACTGGGTCCCGATCCTGCTCGACCGGATGCGGGACGCCAGCCCCGAGCGGCGCCTGCGGGCCCTCGCCGCGGCCGGCGGGGCGATGGCCCGGGGCCGGATCGGCGATCCCGGGGGCGACCTCGAGATCGACGAGCGGGTCGAGGCCTGCCAGGAGGCGGTCATCCGCCTGGCCCGGACCGACCCCGAGTTCGAGGTCCGGGCCGCCGCGGTCAAGATCGTCGCCCAGGCGGGAATCCCCGGGGCCCGGGAGGTCCTGGGGTCGATCGCCAAGGACGATCCGAACCAGAACGTCCGCTACGAGGCCGCCGCAGCCCTGGTCCGTGGGGTCCGGGGCGACCCGGCGCGTTGACCCTTCTCCCGCGGAAAACCTATATTCGCCGTGACTTCGCGGATTGTTTCGCGGCGGGCGGACGGCCCGGCGCGGGACCCGCGGTGCGCGCGGCGACGCGCGACGGATCGAGCATGGCGAGCGATCCCCTGAAGGCCCTGGCGGTGAACTACCAGGCCGGCGAACGAATCGTCGCCGCGGCCGAGAGCGGGGCCTGCATGTTCCTCGTCCAGTCGGGCAGCGTGCGGCTCACGCGCCCGGCGAGCGCGGGCGGGGCGCCGGTCGAGATCGCGCAGCTCGAGAAGGGCGACTTCTTCGGCGAGCGCGCGCTGCTGGAAGGCGGGACGTACGGCGTCAACGCGGAGGCGCTCGACTCCTGCGAGGTGATCGAGATCGGGCCGTCGACCTTCCACCGGCTGCTGCGCGCCCACCCCGAGATCTCGGTGCGGCTCCTGCGCAAGCTCGCGTCGCAGGTCGAGCGGCTCGAGCGTCGGCTCTCGAGCGGCGGGGGCGACGAGACGCAGCTCACGGTCCGCCCCGCGCCAGCCCCTCCGGCGCGCCCGCACGCCGCCGTCGCCCGCGGGCCGCGGGCGACGCTGGTGGTCGAGGGGGGCGGCCCGGTCTTCCCGCTCGTCGGCGAGGAGATCCTGGTCGGGCGGTACGACCCGGTGACCGAGATCCAGCCCGAGATCGACCTGACCGAGATCGACACGAAGCGCTCGGTCTCGCGGCGGCACGCGCGGATGACGCTGCGCGACGGCGCCTGGTACGTGGCCGAGGAAGTCGGCGCGCTGAACGGGACCTTCGTCAACGGCACCCGGCTGCTGCCCGGCCGCGGCGCACCGCTCTCGCCCGGCGACATCGTATCGGCCGGCATGGTGCGCCTGATCTTCCGCCTGGAATAGAGTAGGGGGGTGAAGCGGCCTCGCCTCGCCCCCGTTCTCCTCGCCGCCGCGCTGCTCTCTCCCGCGGGAAGCGGTCTCGTGCGGCCCGCCGGGGAGGACCGGCTCCCCACCCAGCTCACCGTCACGGCCGTCCGCGGCGTGCCCGACCTCGAGCGCCTGATGATCGAGCGCGAGACGCTGCGGCGGTTCGAGGCCCGCAACTGCGGCCTGCGCCTGCCCCGGCCCGCCGAGACGCCGGCCTGGCGGATCGAGGTCGCGCTGCTCTACTGGCGCGAGGCCGACAGCCCGGGCGGCGAGCCCGTCTTCGACCCCAAGACCGGGGGGTACCTGCCCGGCCGGCGGCGCGACATCGAGACGGTCTACACGCTGCGCGTGTTCCGCGAGGGGGCGCCCCCGCCGCCCGAGGAGCGGCCGAAGCAGCACACGCTGCGGGTCCACGCCGAGACCAAGCCGAACGCGATCTACGAGCCGCGCGAGCAGGCCTCGCGGATGCTCCGAGAGCAGCTCGCCGAGGAGATCCGACGCGCGGTCTGCCGCGCGGTCCGCGGCTGAACCTTGCCGCGCGCGGGCGGCGGGTGCTAGGCTCGCTGGCTTTCTCGCCCCGGAGGGTGTGCGCGCGATGTCCGAGTCGGGGTTCGGCGACGAGTTCCTCGCTTCCGGCGACCTGCCGCCCGCCGCGGCGCCGGGACGGGCCGCGCTCACCCTGACGCTGCCGCAGTTCGAAGGGCCGCTCGACCTGCTCCTGCACCTGGTCCGCTCGAACGACATGGAGATCCTGGACATCCCGATCGTCGAGGTCGCGCGCCAGTACAACTTCTACCTCGACCAGATGCGCAAGCTGGACCTCGAGATCGCCTCCGAGTACCTGCTGATGGCGGCGACCCTGGCCCACATCAAGTCGCGGATGATGCTCCCGCCGGATCCCAGCGAGGAGGCCGAGGACCCGCGGGCCGAGTTGGTGCGCCAGCTGCTCGACTACGAGCGCTTCCGCAAGGCGGCCGAGGGGCTCGCTGCGCTGGAGAGCGGGCGCGACCTGGTCTTCTCCCGGCCGGGCCCGGCGCCCGCCGAGCTGGCCGGCTACGAGACGATCAAGGCGGACCTGGGCGACCTGGTCCGGGCCTTCGAGCGCGTCCTGCGCCACCTCGAGATCGAGGAGCGGGTCGAGGTCATCCGGCGCGAGGACGTGAAGATCCAGGACATGATGCAGCGGCTGCTCGACGCGGTGGAGGCGGGCCGGTCGCTGTCGTTCCGCGACCTGCTGATCGCCTGCCGGACGCGCCTCGAGCGGGTCGTGCTGTTCCTCGCGCTGCTCGAGCTGATCCGTCTCGGCGCGATCGACGCCTGGCAGAGCGCGGCGCGGGAGGACATCACGATCGAGGGGCGGGCGGGTGTCGCTGTCGAGCTGGCCGCGGAGGAGTCCGAAAGTGAGCACTGAAGACGCCGTTCCGGGGACGGAGCCCGGGCCGGAGGAGCAGGAGCAGGGGCTTCGGATCCTGGCCGTGCTCGAGGCGATGCTCTTTGCCTCGCCGGAGCCGCTGACCGTGGAGGAGATCCAGGCCGGCCTGCCCGACATGACGCGCGAGGCGATCGAGACCGGCCTCGACGCCCTGGCGCGCGCCCTCGGGCGCCCCGACCGCGGCTTCCGGCTCGAGCGCGTGGCGGGCGGCTTCCGCCTCGTCACCCGGCCCGACCTGGCCGAGCCGCTGCGCGCGCTGTTCCGCTTCCGCAACCAGCGTCGCCTGACGCCGGCCTCGCTCGACGTCCTGGCGATCATCGCCTACGCCCAGCCGATCACCGCCCCGGAGATCCAGGAGATCCGCGGCACCGACCCGGCCCACTCGGTCCGCGTCCTGCTGGACCGCAAGCTGATCCGGATCGTCGGCCGCAAGCGGGTCGTCGGGCGCCCGATCCTCTACGGCACGACGCGCGAGTTCCTGATCCACTTCGGCCTGGACAGCCTGGAGGACCTGCCGCCGGTCGAGGGGTACGGGACGCGGGTCGTGCCGGCGCAGGGGCGGCTGTTCCCGGTGACCGCCTTCCCGGCCGAGGAGATCGAGTTCGAAGGGGAGACGGGGGACGACCTCTTCGAGGCCGGCGCCGGCCAGGCCGGCGGGGCCGGGCCCGAGGCCGCACCCCCCGGGGACGCCTGAGATGGCCGAGGAGCGGCTCCAGAAGATCCTGGCCCGCGCGGGGATCGCCTCGCGGCGCGCCGCCGAGCAGCTGCTGCGCGAGGGGCGGGGGACTGTCAA
>CAYZDB010000082.1:0-10568 GCA_964476985.1 uncultured Acidobacteriota bacterium
CCGCGCCGGTTGAGGTGCACGAAGTCGTGCCAGGCGTCGGCCGGGACCGGCGGCTCGCCCGGGAAGCGCCAGAACGGGACGCCGTGCCGTGCCGCGACCTCGCCGATCGCCGCCAGCGCCGCCTCGTGGTCGGCGGCGCCGCGCCCGTAGCGCTCGATCACGTGCGGGTGGACCGGCATCTCGACCGCGACGATCGCCAGCTCCGGCGAGCGCAGCGCGAACAGCCGGTCGAGCGCCTCGACGTGGGAGGGGGAGACGCGGAAGTCGGCCAGCGCCGCGGCCGCCTCGTCGTCGACGTCGCGGAACCGCCCGGGCTCGAACGCGCCGTGACCGTCGGCCCCCATCCCGCTGACCGCGCGCTCCCGGATCTCCAGTTGCTCCGCGTCGGGACTCGCCCAGAAGAGGTACCCCTGGTACTGGCGCATCGCGCAGGAGTGCTCGAGCAGGAAGCCGCCGAGGTCGGGGCGCCCCGCGTGGTAGCGGAACCACGGGCTGGCCTCGAGCGCCTCGCCGAGCTTGATGTCGCGCCGGTCGTCCATCCCGTAGGACGAGACCCCGACCACCAGCAGCTGCGGCCCGAACTTCTTCGCCAGGATCTTCGCGACGGGGACCTGCCCGACCTCGGAGATCCCGTTGAGGCCGAAGTTGAACAGCCGCAGGTCCTGCCCGGACGCGGCCCGCAGCGGGCCCGCCACGAGCGCCGGGTCGACCGCGCGGTGGACCTGGGAACTGCCCAGGAAGAGCGCGTCGACCGGGCCCCCGTCCGCGATCGCCTCGCGCAGCAGGACCAGCTTGCGGTCCAGCTGCTGCTGCCCGCTTCCGACGCTTTCCGGGCTGAGCCGCTCGCGCACCCCGTCGATCCGGGCGACCGCCTCGAGGGCCGCCGCGGCGACCACGGCGAAGAGCAGCGCCAGCGCGAGGGTCCGCCCCACCGGGCGGCGCAGCCGGAGCACGGTCGATCTGGGCGCGTCGGTCGGCATCGCGAGGTCCCGCCCCGGGGCCCGGGGATCCGCGGATTGTACGGCGATCCGCGCCTGTCATAATGCCGCCCGCGCGGCCGCGGTGCCGCCCGGCGCAGCACACGAGGGGACGCGATGGCGGGAACGCTGGCGACGTGGACGGGCCGGGCCGGCGACGCCTGGCACGCCCTGCGCGCCCCCGCGTCGGGCCCGCGCCTCGCGGTCAGCAGCGTGCCCAAGGCCGGCACGCACCTGCTCATCTCGGCCCTCCGGCGCGTTCCCGGCGTGCGGGTCATCCCGGAACTGGTGCTGGGCAAGGCCGGGGCCGACGGCGCGATCCGCCGGCTCGGGCGGGTCGCTCCGAACCAGGTGCTGGTCGGGCACATCGTCTACGACCCGCGCGTCGCCGCCGCGCTCGACGCCCGCGGCGTGAAGCTGGTGCTGATGATCCGCGACCCGCGCGACGTCGTGGTGTCGCTCGCGAAATACATCCCGCGCGAGCACGTCGGGCACCGCTACCGCGACTACTTCACGCGCGTGCTGACGACCGACCGCGAGCGGATCATGGCCTGCATCCGCGGCGTCGGCGGCGAGCACGCCGAGGACGGCCGGCCCCAGCCCGACATCGGGACGCTCTTCCGCGCCTACCTGGCGTGGCCCGAGCGGCACCCCGCGCACGTCTGCCGCTTCGAGGACCTGGTCGGCCCGCACGGGGGCGGCTCGGAGAGCGCCCAGCTCGACGCGCTGCGCGCGCTGGCCGCCTTCGCCGGCTACGGGCTGGACGACGCGCAGGTCGAGGAGATCGCCCGCGCCACCTTCTCGAAGGACAGCCTGACCTTCCGCAAGGGGGAGATCGGCGACTGGCGCAACCACTTCGCGCCGGAGCACGAGGCGGCGTTCCGCGAGGTCGCCGGGGACCTGCTCGCCCCCCTTGGCTACGCCCCATGAGCGGGCCCGCGAAGCCCGGCGCCGACGACGTCCGGTTCGTGGCCCGGGAGGGAGGCTGGGCCGGGCTGCTCGGCACGGCCGGCGCCGCGGCGCGCTACCTCAACTCGATCCTGCTGGCCCGCGTCCTGGGGAGCGCCGGCTACGGGCTGTTCGCGCTGGCCAGCACCGTCGTCAACATCCTGGCGATGCCCGCGAACATGGGCCTGCCGGTCTCCAGCGTCCACTTCGTCGCCGCCAGCGCGGCGCGTCGCGACTGGGCCGGCCTGCGCTGGATCGTCGCCGCCAGCCTGCGGATCGTCGCGGTCTCGAGCGTGGCCTGGGCCGCGGGGGTGGTGGCGGCCGCGCCGTGGGGCTCGCGCGCGGTGTTCGACAAGGAGGGGCTGGCGCTGCCGCTGGTCGGGCTGGCGCTCTCGCTCCCGCTGCTCGGGCTCAACGCGGTGGCCGGCGGCTGCCTGCAGGGGCTGAAGGAGATCCGGGCCAAGGTGATCGTCGAGAAGATCGCCCACCCGGTGATCTTCTCGGCGCTGCTGCTCGCGCTGTTCGCCGTCCCGCGCGGGGCGGGCCGGACCCTGCCCTGGGTGCTGGCGGCCTTCTTCGCCGCCGCCGCCGCGGTCGCCGCGCTGAGCGGCCGCTGGCTGTCGCGGCGGATGGCGGAGGTGCCGCCGGCGGAGGGCCCGGCGCCGCACCGCGGACGCGAGCTGTTCGCCTTCGCCACGCCGGTCATGCTGCTCAACCTGCTCAACCAGTTCGTGCTGTGGTCCGACGTGCTGGTGATGGGGGTCTACCGCAGCGCGGCCGAGATCGGCGTCTACCACGTCGCGACCCGCTTGGGGACGGCCGTCAACATGCCGACCGAGGCGCTCAACACCTCGCTGGCGCCGAGCTACGCCGGGATGCACGGGCGGGGCGACCGGCCCGGCCTGGAGCGGGCCTTCCACACCTCGACCCGCTGGATCTTCTCGCTCAGCGCGCTGATCGCGCTCGTCGTCGTGCTCGCCGGCCGGCCGCTGCTGCGCCTGTTCGGCAGCGAGTTCGAGGCCGGGCACCTGCCGCTGGCGCTGATCGCGCTGGGGCAGCTCGCGTCGGGCTCGATGGGGACCAACGGGATGCTGCTCACGATGACCGGCTACCCGCACATCAACCTGGCGAACGCCTCGATCGTGGCGGCGATCAGCCTGGGGCTCAACGCGCTGCTGGTCCCGGCCTGGGGCGCGACCGGCGCGGCCGCGGCCTCGGCCTCGTCGCTGGCGCTGATCAACGCGGTGCGCTGCGTGGAGATCTGGGTGATGTTCCGGATCGTCCCGTGGGACCGGACGATCTTCAAGCCGCTGGCCGCGTTCCTGCTGGCCGCCGCCGCGGGTGCCGCGGCCTTCTTCACGCTCGGCGGCGTGCCGGCGGCGGCGCTGGCCGTCGCCGTCTTCGCCGGGACGTGGTGGTTCTCGGGGCCGGAGCCCGAGGACCGCGAGCTGCTCTCCCGCGCGCTGGCACGCCTGAGCTCGCCGCGCCCACGGTGATTCCGAGGCCGGCCCCTACTGGACGTAGCCGAGCGAGCGCAGGCGTTCGACCTGCTCCGCGTCGATCGGCCCCGAGGCGCTGCCGAACTTGCCGCGGAACTCCATCGCCGCCGACTTCTGCTCCGCCAGCCAGCGCTCGAGCACGCCGACCAGGGGCGAATCGCCCGCGGGGCGCGGCCGCTGTTCCATCGGGTCGGACTTCAGGTCGTAGAGGCTGGTCTCGCCGCCGGCGACCCGGATCACCTTCTCGAGCTGCGGCGACACGACCGTGAACTGCTGGGGCGCGTCCGGGAAGCGCACGAAGCGCAGCAGGCACGACGGCACGAAGTCGTGGACCTGCGGCCGCGTGCCCGCGATCAGCGGGGCCAGGGTCAGGCCCTGGGCGTCGGGGAGCGGCGGCAGGCCCAGCAGGTCGGTCAGGGTCGGCGCGACGTCGGCCAGGCTCGTGATCCCGTCGACCCAGCGCGGCGCCAGCTTCCCCTTCGACCAGAGCACGAGCGGGATGTGGACCTCAGCCTGGTAGACCGAGATTCCGTGCCCCTCCCGGCCGTGCTCGCCGAGCGAGTGGCCGTGGTCGGAGACGACGACCAGCAGCAGGTCGCGGCCGCGCGGCTGCGCCGCCAGCTTCTGCAGCAGTTCCCCGAGCCGGGCGTCGACGTCCTGCAGCGCGGCGTCGTAGGGCGACATCCCGGCCGGCGGCTTGGCGTAGTTCCCCTCGGCGAAGCGGTGGACCTCCATCGCGTGCAGGTAGCCGAAGACGGCCTGGTCCGGCTCCTCCGCCAGCCACGCGAAGAAGGCGTCGGACAGCTGGGCGGCGGAGGGCGAGCCGAGCGGCCCGACCTGCCCGGTCCAGTAGCGCGGCGGCAGCGCGGTGTCGAACCCGCGGGTCAGCCCGGTCAGGGTGCTCCCCAGCGGGTTGGCGACGAACGAGCCGGTGCGCCAGCCGGCGTTGCGGAAGCGCTCCTGGATCACCGGGACCCCCTCGGGCAGGCGGTCGGTGTAGGACTCGGCGCCGACCCGGTGGGTCGTCTCCCAGATCCCGGTCATCAGCGTCGGGATCGCCGGCTTGGTCCAATCCGAGGAGCTGATCGTGTGCCGGAAGGCGACCCCCTCGCTGGCCAGCCGGTCGATCACCGGCGAGACGTTCGCGACCTTCGCGCCCCAGGCGCCGACGCGGTCGGCGCGCAGCATGTCGATCATGAAGACCACCACGTCGGGGGTGTCGGCCGGCGCGGGTGCGGCGGCCCGCGGCGCGCCGAAGAAGCCGATCCCCTGGCGCTTCCAGCCGAGCGGGATCCCGAGGATCCGCCAGCGGTCGTCCTCGGTCGCCAGCTCGATCGTCACGCGGCGGCCGGCCCAGCGCGCGAGCGGGGCCCTGGCCGCCGACCACCCCGGGTTGCGGCCCGTGGCCCGCGCGATCTCGGTGCGGGTCGCGCCGTCGATCACGGTCACCACCCGCGCCCCGGCGTCGCCCAGCACGGCGTCGTGCCAGCGCAGCGACGGCTCGCCGGCCGGCACGTCGATCGTCACGCGGGCCGACGCCCCGGTGTGGACGAAGTAGGCCGGGCGCAGCACGCCGCCGCTGTCGACGGTCGCGGCCCCGGCCGCGGCGTGCTCGTAGACCGCGGCCTCGCTCTCGAAGACGACCTCCTCGAGCACGGCCTTGTCCGGGGAGGCCCCGGGGAGCGTGATGTCGATCCGCTGCAGCGGCGGCTGGTCGGCCTCGTCCGACCAGTTGCCGCGCAGCGTCTCCTTGACGTCGGACTCGACCGTCACCGGCTTGCCCGGATCGGCCGCCGGCGGCAGCGGCAGGTTGATCCCGCGCATCTGGTTCTGGATCGCCTTGGCCTGCTTGACCGCCAGGACCGGGAGCACGTTCACCTTCGATGCCCCGCCCGGCCGCAGCACGATCCGCACCCGCGCGGCCTCGCCCAGTTCGGGGCCCAGCGGCGGGCTGCTCCAGCGCACTCCCTCGGGCACGACGCTGCGCTTCCAGGCCGCCAGCTCGCCCCCCGTCCACCGGGCCAGCACCGCGCCGGCCGCGGGCTTCTCGCCCGCGTAGCTGGCGCGCTGCGCGAGCAGCTGCACCGGCGGGGCGGCGGGAGCCGTCCAGGCCGCGGCCGGGAGGCCTGCGGCGCAGGCCGCCGGGAGGATCGCGGCGCACGCCGCTGCGGCGGCCATCGGGCCGAGTCTGCCGAACGAGATGCCGAACGCCGTGCCGTACGCGGTGCCGAACGCCATGCGGAACGCTCCTAGAAACCCTGGTAGATGAACGGCTCGGGGACCGAGAACCGCGTCGTCACGAAGACCGCCAGCAGCACCGCCGCGAGCAGCGCCGAGCGCGCCCAGAGCGGCCAGCCGCGGAAGGCCGTCTCGTCGCTGGTCCGCGCCTGGACCCAGTCCAGCGCCAGCGAGCCGAGGATCAGCAGGATCGCCGGACCCATCCCGGGAAGCCAGCGGGCGGTCGAGGTGGCCGCGCGCAGGAACTCGCCCGCGACCCGGAAGTCCATCTCGAACAGCAGGTTCGACCCGGTCAGCATCGCGATCACGGCGAGCGATCCGGCGACCTGGCGCCAGCGCGGCCAGCGGTCGGGCGGGACGACGGGCCGCCACAGCGACGGGAGCCGGCCGACGAACAGGAAGGCGCCCCAGAGCGCCCCCCACGCCAGCGTGTGCCAGGCCACCTGGTGCCAGAGCGCGCTGACCAGCATCGCCGCCAGCGGCGGGAGGACCAGGGCCGCCGCCGACTTCGCGCCGGGTGCGCGGCGCAGCAGGGCGCGGCTCAGCGGCAGGTAGACGTAGTCGCGCAGCCACATCGACAGGCTGATGTGCCAGCGCATCCAGAACTCGCTGAAGTTGCGGGCGAAGAAGGGCTGCGCGAAGTTGCGCGGCAGGTCGATCCCGAACGGCAGGCTCACCCCGCGCGCGATGCTGGTGTAGCCGGCGAAGTCGTTGTAGATCACGAAGACGTCGGCCAGCAGCCAGAAGAGCAGCGCGATCCCGCCGCGCGACGGCGGGTCGGTGAAGAGCGTCACCGGCAGCAGCGCGCGCAGCGAGTCGGCCACCAGCAGCTTGCGCGCCATCCCGGTCGCGATCAGCGTCCCGGCGCGGGAGAGCGTCGCGTTGTCGACCGCGACCGGCCGCGCCAGCTGGCCGAAGAACGCCTTGCCGCGCTCGATCGGTCCCGAGAGCAGCTTCGGGAACCAGGCCAGGTAGAGCGCGAAGTCGAGCGGGCGCGGGAAGGCGTCGAACTGCCGCCGCGAGGAATCGACCAGGAACGAGATGTTCTCCAGCACGCGGTAGGAGTAACCGACCGGCAGCAGCAGCTGCAGCATCTGGTGCGGGCCGAGCGCGCCGGCGGCCTGCAGGAACGAGGTCACGAAGCCCGAGGAGTACTTGAGCAGCGCGAGCGAGGCGACGTTCAGGGCGATCCCGGCACCGAGGAGGAGGCGGTTGGGGCGGTCCCACAGGAGGCGGCCGAGGGCGTAGTTGACCCCGGTCAGGACGAGCAGGCCGAGCGGGAAGGTCCAGGACCAGGTGGCGTAGAAGCCGTAGGAGGCCGCCAGCAGGAGGACGAGCTGCGCCGGGCGGGGAAGGAGATAGAAGACCGCCAGCAGCCCGAGGACGAGCGCGGCGAAGGTGAGGGAGGTGATCAGCAAGTGGGGGTCCCCGGTCTGGAGACGGGAGGATACGGCCAACCCCCCCACGGTGGCCGCGAGATTGTTGGTGGCCGGGCCCGGTCCGCGGCGGGAAGGCCCGCCGCCGCGGGCCCGGCCCGCGGCCCCCCGGTGCACGGCCCGGACGGCCCCCCCGAATTCGCTGGAAACCCGCGTGGGGCGCCCGTTTCACCGAAAGGCAGCAACACTCTCGCGGCCACCGTGGGGGAGCGCCTGGAGCGGCGACCCGGCGCTAGAATGCCCGCCCCGGTCCCTCAGCAGCCCCCGCCCGGCGGAGGAATCCAGATGTTCCCGATCGGCGACACCCCCAACCCGAAGGGCGTGGCCTGGGTGAACACGCTCCTCATCGCGGTCAACATCGGCGTCTTCCTGCTGACGTGGCCGATGAGCCAGCGTCCGGCCGATCCGAACGACCCGGACACGCAGGCCTACCTCGAGGCGATCACGCGCGAGGCGGCCCTCCCGCCCGAGCAGCTCGCGGCGGCGGCCAGCCAGCTCTCCGCCTACGAGGTCTTCACCTTCGAGCACGGGCTGCGGCCGGCGGCGCCGTCGGCCGTCGACATGCTCTTCAGCATGTTCCTGCACGGCGGGTTGATGCACCTGTTCGGCAACATGCTCTTCCTCTGGATCTACGGGAACAACGTCGAGTTCCGGCTCGGCCCCGCGCTCTACCTGGCGGCCTACCTCGCCACCGGCTTCGCCGCCGCGTTCGGCGACATCCTGCTGCGGCCGGGGAGCAACATCCCGGCGGTCGGGGCCTCGGGCGCGATCTCGGGCGTGCTGGGGATGTACCTGATCTGGTTCCCGCACAACCGCGTGCGGATGCTGCTCTTCCTGCCGCCGGTGGCGATCCGGCCGTTCGAGCTGCCCGCGCCGGTCGTCCTGCTGTTCTACATCGTCGCCGAGAACCTGCTGCCGGCGTTCCTCGGCGGCGGCGGCGCGACGGGAGTGGCCTACGGCGCGCACATCGGCGGGTTCATCGCGGGGGCGCTGCTGGCGCTGCTGGTGCTGCTCGGGGCGCGGCTCTGGGGCGGCGGGAAGGGGAAGGAGGTCCGCACGGCCGCCACGCCGGCGGACGCGCTCGCGGCCGCGGACGAGCTGGCGGCCGCCGGCGACCCCCGCGCCGCGCTCACGGCCTACCAGCGCGCGGCCGCGCTCGCGCCCCGGAGCGAGACCGCGGTGGCGGCGCAGTTCGGCGCGGCGCGGGTGCTGCTCGAGCAGATGGGTCAGCCGACGGCGGCCTACCAGCACCTCTTCCGCGCGATGCAGTCGCATCCGACCCCGGCCCAGGTCGAGCAGGTCGAGCAGCTCATGGCGGAGGTGCGGCGGCAGACCCGCGCGGTGCCGATGCGGATGCCGGGAGGGCTGCGCTTTCAGGCGTAGCGCGCCGACCAGTCGACGCGCGGCAGCTCCTGGAACAGGCGGTGGAACAGGTCCACCTGGACCAGGCCGGCGTGCGTGCGCGGGTAGGTCGCCAGAAGGCGCGGGCTGCCGATCACGACCAGCTTGGTCCGGGCCCGCGTCAGCGAGACGTTCAGCCGGTTCGCGGAGAAGAAGAAGCTGGCGTCGCGCCGCAGCGCGTCCGGGTCGGAACAGGTCAGCGAGACGATCACCGCCTCGCGCTCCTGCCCCTGGATCCGCTCGACGGTGTCGATCACCGGCAGCGCCGCGCCGGGCGGAAGGCGGCGCCGCAGTTCGCGCTCGATCTCGCGGTTCTGGACCCGGAAGGGGGAGACGACCGCCAGCTCGTGCGGCGGCAGGCCGCGCCGGAGCAGGTCCTCGGCGAGGTCGGCCGCGGCCCGGACCTCGCGCGGGCAGTGCCGCTGGTACCCCTCGTGGTCGAGCGTCACCAGGATCGCGGGCGGTTCCGGGCCGAGCACCGCGTCCAGCGCCGGGTCCCCCGGGGCGGGCAGCGCCAGCCGGCGGTCCCGCGCCTCGCGAGCCGGGTGCAGCCGGCCCCCGTAGAACTGCGTCGAGGGGAAGAGCGCGAGCGCGTCGTTCATCCGGAAGGTCTCGTCGAGCAGGACCGGCGCCGCGTACTCCCGGAGGTGCGCGAAGATCGAGGGCGCGAGCGCCGGGTCGGGCTCGCCCGCCGTGACCGGGCCGAGCTGCCGGTCGTCGCCGAAGAAGGCGAATCGCCGCCCCGCCGACAGCCCGAGCAGCGCCTGCGGCACGGCGACCTGCGCCGCCTCGTCGAATGCGACGCGGTCGAACGGCGCGCCCTCGAAGCGGGCCGCGCCGAAGAGCGTGGCCCCTGCGATCAGCCCCCGGCGCGAGCCGGGGGCCGGCCAGGGGAGCTGCGCCGGCCCGCGGACGCTCCGGATCCCGAGCCGCTCCAGCTCCGAGCGCTGGTCGGCGCGCGCCCCGACGCGCACCACCGGCAGGCCGCCGCCGGCGCCGCGCACCAGGGCGGCCGCGTGCTGCAGCGCGTTGTCGACCGCGCGGTGGGTGAACGCCGTGACCAGCACGCGCTCGCCGCGGAAGGCCCAGGCCGCGAGCAGGAGCGCGAGCAGCCAGGTCTTTCCGGTGCCGGGCGGTCCCTGCACCAGCCCGTACGGCTGCGTGCCCCAGGCCGCGACGTAGGCCTCGGCCTGCGCCGGGCGCAGCGCCAGGCCGCGCGCGCCGAGGCGGGCCAGCGAGTCGCGCGCCGCGGCCTCGCCCGCGGGATCCGCGCTCGGCCGCGTCCGGCCCGCGAGCCACTCCCGAAGCGCGCGCTCGTGGGGCGTGCCGTCGGCGTAGACGCGCTGGATCGCGCTCGCCACCGCGTCGCTCAGGTCGGCGTCGCCGCGGTCGAGGACGAGCCGCGGCTCGCGGCGCGCGAGCCGCTCGAGCGCGTCGCGGTCGCCGCCCCACGGGACGGCCAGGGTCAGGCGCGCCGCGGCCGGGTCGTAGTCGGCCCACTCGACCTCCAGCGCGTCCCACGGGTCGTCGCCGCGGCCGAGCCGGAGCCGGTCGCCCGGCCGGAAGCCCGAGCTGTTCGCGGGCGCGTGAAAGGCGAGGCGTCCGGTCGCCGGCTCCCAGCCGGCGAACTCGAGATCGTCGATCGCGTGCCCGGCCTCGACCCGGGCCGCGACCGGCAGGCAGTACAGCTCGTCCAGCTCGCGGCGCGCCGCGGCGCGCTCGCGCAGCACCGCGCGCAGCAGGCGGTCGCGCCAGGCGCGGTCGCCGTCGGCTTCCCTCGGCCCGGGCGCGCTCATCGCGCGAGCATCCAGGACGCGACGCGCGCCAGCCGGGCCAGCCGGCGTTCGCCCAGCCCGCGCAGCGCGTCGCCCCACGCGCCGGGGACGCCGTCGCGCAGGAAGGCGGCGTAGAGGAAGGCGGGCTCGTCGGCCTCGTCGGGGCCGGGCAGCGGCGCGCCGCCGAGCGCGGCGTCGACCTGTTCCAGCTCGTAGCGCCAGACCGGCAGGAACGACGCCGCGCGGCGCAGCGTCATCGTCTGCGTACGGGAGTCGCTCCGGGGCGTGCAGATC
>CAYZDB010000083.1:0-10484 GCA_964476985.1 uncultured Acidobacteriota bacterium
AGGTTGCCGGTCCAGGAGTGGGCCAGCTCGTGCGTCACGACGTCGACCAGCGATCGGTCGCCGGCCAGCAGCGTCGGGGTCAGGAAGGTCAGCCGGGGGTTCTCCATCCCGCCGTACGGGAACGACGGCGGCAGGACCAGCATGTCGTAGCGGTCCCACTCGTAGGGGCCGAACAGCGCTTCGGCCCGCTCGAGCATCGTCCCGACCTCGCCGAACTCCCAGGCCGCGGCCTCGACCACCTCCGGCTCGGCCCAGACGCGGCAGCGCGGGTGGACGTCCTTGGCCGCGAGGTTCCCGACGGCCAGCGCCAGCAGGTACGAGGGGATCGGCTGCGGCATCTCGAAGGCGAAGGTCCGGGTGCCCGGCGCCGGCCCGGGACGCGACCCGGTCGAGCCGGCCGACATCACCGCGACCAGCGGCTCGGGGACGGTCACCTCCGCCGTGTAGCTGATCCGGACGCGCGGGCTGTCCTGGCACGGCAGGATCGTCCGGGCGTGGATCGCCTGGCACTGGCTGAAGAGGAACGGGTGCCGCTTCCCCGCCGTCTGCTGCGGCTCGAGCCACTGCAGCGCGACCGCGTCGGGCGACGCGTCGTACTCCAGCACGACGCGCTCGGTGCCGGCCGGCAGCGCCAGCCGCAGCCGGCGTCCCTGGATCGCGTCCTCCGCACCCAGTTCCCAGGGCACCTCCGCGCCGTCACCGGTCCGGACCGCGCGGATCGCCAGCCCCTTGGTGTCCAGGTCGAGCGGGCCGGCCGGCGCGGGGGCGGCCAGCCGCAGGGTTGCCGTGCCCGACAGGCGCTTCGCGCCGAAGTCGACGGCCGCCTCCCAGTGGATCGAGCGGGTGAGCGGCTGGGCGTCGTCGAAGCAGGAGTGAGGGTCGAGGCGGGCCATGGGCTCTCCGGGCGGGGCGGCCACGGGACGGAGGCCGCCACCGGCTGCGGAGGATAGCCGCCCGCGACCCCCTTCGGCCACGGGCCCTGCCGTCCCGAGGCGGCCCGCCGGCCGCGCACCTGCCAGAATGTCCCGTCGATGATCTCCTCCGCCCTGAGCCGGACCCTGCGCGCGCTGCGCCACCGCAACTTCCGGCTCTTCTTCTTCGGGCAGATGGTCTCGCTGACCGGCTCGTGGATGCAGGGGCTGGCCCAGGGCTGGCTCGTCTGGCGCATGACGCAGTCGACCTTCCTGCTGGGGCTCGTCGGCTTCGCCCAGCTGGCGCCGGTGCTGCTGCTCGGGCTGGTCGGCGGCGTCGCGGCCGACCGCTTCGAGCGGCGCCGGATCGTGCTCGCGACCCAGCTCGTGGCGCTGGCCCAGTCGGTGGCGCTGGCGGCGCTGACCCTCTCCGGGCGGATCACGGTCGGGCAGGTGCTGGCGCTCGCGACCGTGATGGGCGTCGTCAACGCCTTCGACTTCCCCGGCCGGCAGTCGCTGATCAGCGAGCTGGTCGAGCGCGAGGACCTGGGCAACGCGATCGCCCTGAACTCGACGATCTTCAACGGGGCGCGGATCGTCGGGCCGTCGCTGGCCGGCGCGATCGTCGCGGCCTGGGGCGAGGGGACCTGCTTCGCGATCAACGCCGTCTCGTACCTGGCGGTGATCGCGAGCCTGCTCGCCATGCGCTTCCCGGCGCGGCCCGCGGCAGCGGCGCGGGGCGGGGCCTGGCGCGGGTTCCTCGAGGGGGTGGCCTACGCGCGCCGCACCCCGCACGTCCGGGCGCTGCTCGGACTGGTCGCGCTGACCTCGGTCTTCGGGATGTCGTACCTGTCGTTCCTGCCCGCCTTCGCCGGGGGCGTGCTGCGCCGCGGGCCCGAGGGGCTGGGGCTGCTGATGGGCTCGGTCGGCGCCGGCGCCGTCGTCGGCGCGCTCTCGCTGGCCTGGCGGCGCGGGATCCGCGGCCTGGACGGGGTCGTCTTCCGGCACGCGGTGATCTTCGGGTCCGCGGTCCTGGTCTTCAGCCTGTCCCGCTCGTTCCCGCTGTCGTGCGCCGCGGTGGCCTGCGCCGGCTACGGGGCGATGGTCCAGATGGCCGCCTGCAACACGCTGCTGCAGGCGCTCGTCCCCGACGCGCTGCGCGGCCGGCTGATGAGCCTCTACACCGTCGGGTTCGCCGGACTGATGCCGCTGGGCAGCCTGGCGATCGGCTTCGCCACGCGCTGGACGCCGCTCCCGGCGACTCTCGCCGCCTGCTCGCTGGTCGTGCTGGGAGCGGCCGCCGCCTTCGGGCTCTGGGCCCGCGGCTGGGAGATCCCGGCCCCGGAAATGAAACCGGGCGGGGCCGAGGCCCCGCCCGTCGGATGAGCGCGATCCGCGTGCCGCCTAGCGGCAGGCGTTGAAGCTGCCGTAGTTCCTGCAGTTCTTGCTGCAGCAGTCGGCGTTGACGCTGCAGAAAGCACCCTTCGGCTTGCAGGTCTGGCAGAGCGGGTCGGTCGTGCAGTCGGAGTCGGCGCAGTCCCTGGCCCCGTCGCAGTCGTTGTTGAGGCCGTCCTTGCACCGGCCGGTCTCGGTCGCGGGCGGCGTGCCGCAGTCGGCCGGGCACTTGCACTTGTTCTCGCCGACCCCGCAGGTGCCGTTGCCGCAGGTCTCGCCGCCTCCGCCCCCGCCGCCGTTGCAGGCCCCGAGCAG
This sequence comes from uncultured Acidobacteriota bacterium, assembly GCA_964476985.1. Taxonomy (GTDB): domain Bacteria; phylum Acidobacteriota; class Polarisedimenticolia; order J045; family J045; genus JALOKP01. The sequence continues at coordinate 2,622 of CAYZDB010000083.1, forward strand.
GGCCGAGATCTGCGGGTAGATCCGGTCGACCCGGACGCCGGAGTTGAGGCAGCCGCCGTAGTGGTGCAGGCCGACGACCTTGTGGTTGGTGGCGGAGAGCACCGGCGAGCCCGAGGAGCCGCCGATCGTGTCGCAGTAGTAGCCGACGTCGGAGGTCGCGTCGCGGCCGGAGTAGGGCGACGCGTCGACCTTGCACAGGCCGCCGGAGTTCTGGTCGGACTCGATCGAGAGCTTCTTGGGGCCGCCGTTCGGGTGGCCGGCGATGTAGATCCGCTCGCCGACCGGCGGCAGCCGCGGGTCGAGCCCCAGGCACGGGATCGAGCTCGCGTCGCCGGTCGTGGTGAAGAGCGTGTAGTCCAGGGTGTAGTCGGTCTTGAGCAGCTGGCTGCCCATCACGGCCGCGGTGTAGTTGGCGGAGCCGGAGGCGCAGCCGGGAGTCTGGTACTCGAGCCGCAGCTCGGTCGACTGGACCCCGGCGGTGTCCGAGGTGCAGTGGTTGTTGGTCATGAACTGGCCGCCGTCCGACACCTTGAACGCGGTGCAGGAGGAGCAGCAGCCGATCAGCGCCAGCACGGCGCCCCGCCCCTGCTGGTACTCGGCGTCGTAGGCCCCGCCCTGGTAGCACTTGGCGTCCTTCCAGTCCTGGGTCCCGCAGACGCTGTCGGGCGAGGGGCCGCTGCCGTCGAGCGGCTTCGTGCCGCGCCCGGCGCCGTCGATGTCGAATCCGTACCCGCCCCCCTGCGGGGCGAAGAAGCGGACGATCGCGGCCTCGCCGAAGATCGTGTTGGCCCAGAACTCGCCGGTCCCGTGCGGGCCCTTGCCCGAGTAGCGCCAGACCTGCGCGCCGTCGGGGCTGGTCAGCTCGACCCAGTCGCCGTCGTTGAGCGCGAAGCGGGAGAAGTGCAGCCGGACGTAGGTCGCGCCCGGAAAGCGGACCTCCTGCTCGATCGGGCCGGCACCGTAGCTCGGATAGGGGTGCGGCGTGCCGATCGAGAGCGGCTCGTACTCTCCGATTCGCTCCGGCGCCTGGGCCAGGGCCGGAAGGGCGGCCACGGCGGCGAGCAGCGCAAGGGAGACCACCAGGGGGAACGCGCGGTTCGGACGGGTCATCGATCCTTCCCTCCAGCCCGCCGGCGGCTCGGCCGCGCGGGCGTTCGGAGGGAGATACCGCATCCGGGCGCCTCCGATCAAGCAAAAGATGCGGCGTCCCGGAGTCGACTCGCCGCACCGCGTCCGGGACGGGGGGAGGAATCGGACCGGACGCGGGCCGGGAGCCGGCCGGGAGCCGGCGACCGGCGGCCCGGCGCGCCCCGCGCCTCAGCCGAAGCGCACCCGCAGGAAGTGCCGCTTGCCGACCTGGATCAGCAGCTCGCCGCGGGCCGGGACGGAAGCCTCATCCGAGACCACCTTCTCCCCGTCGAGCTTCACGCCACCCCCCTGGATCAACCGCCGCGCCGCGCTGGTCGAGGCCGCGAGGCCCGTCTCCTTGAGCAGGGCCGGGACCCAGACCGGCTCGTCCGCGGCCGGGAGCGTGACGCTCGCGATCTCGTCCGGCAGCTCCTTCCGCGCGAAGACCTGCTCGAAGTGCGTCACCGCCTCGTCCGCGGCCGCCTCGCCGTGGAACCGCGCGACCAGCAGCCGCGCCAGCCCCACCTTCAGGTCGCGCGGGTGCCGCTCGCCACGCTCCGCCACCTCGCGCAGGGCCCGCGCCCCCTCGGCCCCCTCGTCGGTCAGCAGCTCGTACCAGCGCCACATCAGGGTGTCGCTGATCGACATCACCTTGCCGAAGATCTCGTTCGGGGCGTCGGTCACCCCGACGTAGTTGCCGAGCGACTTCGACATCTTGTCCGAACCGTCGGTCCCCTCGAGCAGCGGGACGGTCATGATGACCTGCGGCGGCAGGCCGTAGTCGGGCATGATCTCGCGCCCGACGTTGAGGTTGAAGAGCTGGTCGGTCCCGCCCAGTTCGACGTCCGCGGCCAGCGCGACCGAGTCGTAGGCCTGCGCGAGCGGGTAGAGGAACTCGTGGACCGAGATCGGCACGCCGCCGTCGAAGCGCTCGCGGAAGTCGCGGCGCTCGAGCATCCGCGCCACCGTGTACTTCGCCGCCAGCTTGATCATCCCCTCCGCCCCGAGCGGCGAGAGCCACTCGGAATTGAAGCGGGTGACGGCGCGGTCGCGGTCGAGCGTCATGAAGGCCTGGCGGGTGTAGGTCTCGGCGTTGGCCAGGATCTGCTCGCGGGTCAGCGGCGGACGCGTCTTGGAGCGGCCGGAGGGGTCGCCGATCGCGGCCGTGAAGTCGCCGATCACGTAGACGACCTGGTGCCCGAGGTCCTGGAACTGCCGCATCTTGCGCATCAGGACGGTGTGACCCAGGTGGATGTCGGGCGCGGTCGGGTCGAAGCCGACCTTTACCGAGAGCGGGGTCCCGGTGGCGCGGGAGCGTTCGAGCTTCCGCTTCAGCTCGTCCTCGGAGATCAGGTCGACGACGCCGCGGCGGAGCACCGCGAGCTGCTCGTCGACGGGGGGGAACTCGCGCCGCTCGGCGGTCATCAGTCGATCCCCCGGAGCGGCGGCACGGACGGCTGCCCCGCGTAACGCACGCGCGCGTCGAGCCCCATCCGCTCCCGGACCTCCTCCATCGTCGCCCGCGCGATCGGGCGCAGCGTCGCGGCCCCCGCGGCGAGGATCTCGTCGACGCGGCCGGGGTGGCGCTCCAGCTCGGCGCGCCGCTCGCGCATCGGGGCCAGCGCGGCGTCGATGTTCTTCGCCAGGACCTGCTTGCAGTCACGGCAGCCGATCCCCGCGGTGCGGCAGCCCTCGGCGGCCCAGGCGCGTTCCTCGGTCGAGGAAAAGAAGCCGTGATAGCTGAAGATGTTGCAGTCCTCCGGCACGCCGGGGTCGGTGCGCTTCTTGCGGCGGACGTCGGTCTTGGCCGGGGCCAGCTTGGCCCAGACGACCTCCGGGGAGTCGTTGAGGCCGATCTGGTTGTTCAGGCTCTTCGACATCTTCCGCTCGCCGTCGAGCCCCAGGACCTTGCGGGCCGGCGAGAGGATCGGCTGCGGCTCCGGGAAGACCTCGCCGTAGCGGTTGTTGAACTTGCGCACCGCGTCGCGCGCCATCTCGAGGTGCTGGACCTGGTCCTCGCCGACCGGCACGCCGTCGGCCCGGTAGATCGCGATGTCGGCGGCCTGCAGCAGCGGGTAGGTCAGGAGCCCGGCGTTGACGTTCTCGGGCTGGTTCTTCGCCTTGTCCTTGAACTGCGTCATCCGCTCCAGCAGGCCGAGCGGAACCAGCGTGTTGAAGATCCAGGCCAGCTCGGCGTGCTCGGGGACCGCGCTCTGGACGAAGACGATCGAGCGCTCCGGGTCGATCCCGGCGGCCAGCCAACCCAGCGCCATGTCGCGGATCCGCGCGGGCATCTCGGCCGGATCGTAGTCCTGCGTGATGGCGTGCAGGTCGACGATCGAGAAGATGCAGGGGTGGCGGTCCTGCAGCGCGACCCAGTTCGCCAGCGCACCGAGCCAGTTGCCGATGTGCAGCTCGCCGGAAGGCTGCATCCCGCTGAAGATCCGGGTGATCGCGGCGGGGGCGGCGGGCGGCGGCGGGTCCTCCGGGGCCGGCCGGCCGGGTCCGGATGGCGGTGCGCCGGGGGTCTCCTCGGGCGTGGTCACGGCGGGCGTTCCTTTCCGCAAGAGGCTGGAGCGCAGGAGTATATCGGCCCCGCGGGGGGCCCGCGCCAGCCCGGGGCCCGGGCTCGGGAACGGCGCGCGACCGCGTGCTAGCATCCGCCTCCTTGCCCCGGGGACGGGCCGAAGGAGACCCTCGTTGCGGCAGGCTTCCGCTGCACTCGCGCCCGGCCGCGTGCTCGCCGCCGGGCTGGTCCTGGCGGCGCTGGCCGCCGGAACGGCCTGCGGGCGGTCCGGGTCGCGGCCCGCGCCGGCCGCGACGGCCGAGCGCCCCAGCGTGCTGATCGTCGTGGTCGACGCGCTGCGCGCCGACCGGGTCGGGGCCTACGGCTACCCGCTCGAGACCACCCCGACGATCGACCGGATCGCGGCCGACCCCGACGCGGTGCTGTTCCGCCAGCACTACGTCCAGGGGACCTGGACCAAGACCTCGACCGCCAGCCTCTTCACGGGGCTCTTCGCCTTCCAGCACGGCGTGATGGAGGGCCACGAGCCGGCCGGGGAGGGCCAGGAGCGGTTCTTCACGACGCAGGTCCTCGCCGGCTCGTTCGAGACCATGGCCGAGCGGCTGAAGGGGGTCGGCTTCACGACCTTCGGGGTCACCAAGAGCCACCACCTCCGGCCGGAGTACGGCTTCGCCCAGGGGTTCGAGGAGTACTTCGGCCCGAAGGAGGCGTCGAGCGAAGGCAAGCGCGTCGACAGGGTGCTGGAGATCGTCGCGCGGGCCGAGGCCCCGTTCTTCGGCTACCTGCACCTGGCGGGGCCGCACCACCCCTACCCTCCCTCGTCGCGCGACGAGGCGTTCATGCAGCGGCACGGCTTCGCCTACGACGAGAAGGCTCGCATCGCCGCCGGGGTGAACTTCCACACCCACGAGGTCAAGGACCGGATCAACGAGGGCGGGCTGCGCCTGACGCCCGACGACGCGCGGTTCCTGAACCTGGTCTACGACGCCGCCACGCGCCGGGTGGACGAGAAGTTCGTCTCCGAGCTGGTCTCCGGGCTGAAGCGGCTCGGGGTCTACGACAACATGCTGCTGATCGTCACCGCCGACCACGGCGAGGAGCTCTACGACCACGCCGGCTACGCCCACGGCCACGCGCTGTGGGAGGAGGTCATCCACGTCCCGCTGATCGTCAAGTTCCCGCGCGGCAGGAAGCCGGCGGCACTGCCGCGGGAGGTCCCGTTCGTGACCCGCGCGATCGACGTCTACCCGTCGATCCTGGCCTTCGCCGGCCAGCGCATCCCGCCCGAGCTGCCGGGCGAGGACCTCTTCGACGGCACCGGCCCGCGCTTCGCCTTCTCCGAGCGGAAGGGGGAATGGGCGCTGGTCACCGACGGCTACAAGCTGATCGAGGCGGACTCCGGCCCGCTGCTGTTCGAGCTGGCGAAGGACCCCGGCGAGCGGACCAACCTGGCCGCGACCGAGGCCGAGCGGCTGGCGATGCTGCGGCTGGTGACGGACGGGATCCGGCACGGCGTCGCGCTGCAGCCGCGCGAGGCCGACTGGATCGGGACCGAGCTGGACAAGGAGGACGTCGAGGCGCTGAAGGGGCTGGGCTACATGCGCTGAACGGCGGGCGCCCCGCCCGCCTCCGGCAGCGCCCGCGCGATCGCCTGGGCGTAGGCCTCGGCCGCTTCCGCGGGCGGCGTGATGCAGGCGAACGCGCCGCGCGCGAGCAGGTCCCGCGCCGCCGCCTCGCTCGAGGCGGTGGCCACGAAGCGCGCCCCGGGGTTGAGCGCGCGGGTCTGCTCGAGCAGCGCGGCGTTGGTGATCCCCCTCAGGAACTCGTCGGCGATCGTCGAGACCACGACCTGCGCCCCCGCCACGCCGTGGTGCCGCAGCGTCTCCGGGTTGGCGACGTCGCCGTAGGCCACGCGCATCCCGAGGCGGCGGACGCGCTCGTGGTTGCGCAGGTTGTAGTCGATCACCAGGATCCGCGGCAGCAGCCCGGGCGCCGAGTCGGCCAGCGAGCGGGCCAGCGCCTCGGCGTTCTGGAAGTAGCCGAGGAAGACGATCTCCGGCGCGGGGCCGCCGGGCCCGGCCTCTCCCGCGACCTGCGGCGCGCCGGCGGCGGCCCCGCTCCGCCCGGCGAGCCGTCCCAGCGCAGCCGCGATCCGGTAGTTGGCCGGGATCGCGTAGGTGCTCAGCACGACCGACAGCATCAGCGCGTAGGAGATGACCGAGCCGTCGGCGGTGGAGAGCGCCCCCTGCGCGATCCCGATCGGCACCAGCAGCAGCGAGAATTCGCTGATCTGCGCGATGTTGACCGGGACCGCGAAGGAGACGATCGGGCCCAGCCCCGCCGCCAGCAGCGCGGGCGAGAACAGCACGAGGCGGGTCACGACGACGATCGCGACGAGCACCGCCGCCCCCGCCAGCTCCCGGGCTCCCGGGACCGGCAGGCTCATCCCCAGCGCGACGAAGAACAGCGCCATGAAGAAGTCGCGCAGGCTCGAGACCTTGGCCTGGATCTCGACCCGCTGCGGCAGCCGCCCGATCGTCAGGCCGGCGAACAGCGCGCCCATCTCGGCGGACAGGCCGATCCGGCGGAAGGCCTCGGCCCAGAGAAAGCACCAGCCCAGCGCGACCACCGCGAGCACGTCGGGGACCGCGGACAGCCTGGCCAGCACCCGCGGCAGGACCCAGTGGCTGAGCAGGATGATGGCCGCGGCGAGCAGCGCCGCGCCGCCGAGCAGCGCGAGCACGCCGCCGTGCCCGGCCGTGCCGTCGCCCTGCGCCGAGACCCAGGACAGCGCCAGCACCGCCCAGACGTCCTGGCCGATCAGCGTCAGCACCGTCACGCGGCCGGCCTGGGTCGAGAGGTCGAACTTGTCGGCCAGCAGCTTGACCACGACCGCGGTCGAGCCGAGCGAGGCCGCGACCGCGAAGGTGAGCCAGCTCGCCGGGGCCTCCCCCAGCCCCGGCACGCGCAGCCCGACGGCGTGGGCCAGGGCCTGGATCGCCAGCACGGCGGCGATCGAGACCGGCGCCTGCAGCAGGATCGCCACCGCCGCCCGCGGCCCCAGCCGCAGGATCCCGGCGATGTCCATCTCGATCCCGATGATGAACAGCAGGAAGACGAGCCCGAGGTGCGCCACCTGGCTCATCGCCGGGACGGCCCCGGCCAACTCGTCGGAGAACAGTCCGAGCGCCAGCCCGGCGGCGATGTAGGCCAGCAGGGCCGGCTGCTTGAGCCGGTGGAAGACCACCGCCAGGACCGCGGCCGCGACGATCGCGAGGCCGATCGCCGGGACCAGGCCGTGGGTCCCCTCGTCTCCGCCCGCGGCCCGCGCCGCCGGGGCACACGAGACCGCCACGGCAGCCGCGATCGCCAGCCTTGCCAGACGCGCCACCCGGGTTCCTCCGCCGCGAGCGGCCTACTCTAACCGAGGCCCGGCCCGGCGTTCTGCCCGGCCAGACTCACCCCGCTGGCGGGTCGCACCCTTCCCAGTGGTGGCCCCGCGCGCGGAGCGACGCGTACCCGCCCCGCGCGATCACGACGTGGTCCAGCAGGGCGATGCCGAGCAGCGCCGCCGCCCGCCCGACCGCCAGCGTGAAGCGCAGGTCGTCGTCGGAGGGCTCCGCCCGCCCGGAGGGGTGGTTGTGGACCAGGACGAAGCCGACCGCCCCGTGCCGCAGCGCCGGCTCGAGCAGGTCGCGGGGCAGCGCCCGGGCCACGTTGAGCGAGCCCACTGCGACCGTCTCGCGCGCGATCAGCCGCGACTGGGCGTCGAGGTAGAGGCCGACCAGGTGCTCGCGCCGCGCGTCGGCCAGGTCGCGGACCTCGCGCGCAGCCTCCTCGGGCCGGCGGATCGACGGGGCCAGCTGGGACGGCCCTGGCGCGGCGCGGCGCCCCGCCTCGAAGGAGGCGAGCAGCCGCGCCCGGGCCGCCGCGCGCAGCGGCAGCCGGACTTCCCCGCCGGCCACGGCGGCGGCCAGCAGCGCCGCGGCCAGCGCCCCGAGTCCGCCCGCCGCGGCCAGGCAGCCGCGCGCCCGCGCCAGGTCCGACGCCGACGGCGCCCGCGCGCCGGCCAGCAGCAGCGCCACCAGCTCCTCGTCCGACAGCCGGCCCGGTCCCTGCCGGACCAGCCGCTCGCGCACCGCGGCCCCGTCGCCCCGGCCGGGGCCGCCGCCTGTCTGCTGTCCCATCGCGCACGCCTCCGGCCGACG
>CAYZDB010000084.1:0-10410 GCA_964476985.1 uncultured Acidobacteriota bacterium
CTGGCAGGGGAGCGCGACCGCTGCGCCCTCCGGGCCGTCGCCGGCGGCGGGTGACGCCCTCTGGTACCTCGTCGTCGCCACCAACGGCGCCGGCTCCGGGCCCGGGGGGACGGCCACGGCCGGGCCGCGGCAGGTCGCGGCGGCCGGGGAATGCCCCTAGCGCCGGGGAGCGCGGTCAGACGCGACTCGATCCACTCGGCGCCCTGCTCCATCCGCGTCGGCGCCGCGCTGCCGAGGTCCTCGATCGCGCGGCCCAGGTCCGTGTCGAGCATCGCAGCCTCCCATCACGGCTGATGATCGATCGACTCACCCGGCGATTCGCGTCGATCGCGCGACACGCGAGCAGACCACCGGTTCACAGGTTGACTCTCGTCGATGAAGCCGAGCGCACGGCACGTCCCAGCGACCACGGAGGGGGGGGTGTAGCCCCGCGGCCCGTCCGGAGATAGCCTCCGTCGGGACGCACTCCTCCCCCTGGAACCGACGCCATGACCGACACCGCTCGCGACACGCAGACCAAGGCCGAGGTCCTCGCCGACCTCGAGCGCGACGTCGAGCAGCTGATGGCCGCGCACGAGTCCAAGCGCACGCTCTGGGCCCCGGCCGAGCTGCTCGACCCGGCCCCGGACGCCGATCCCGACCGGCACCGCCAGGACCTGCGCGCGCGGGCCGAGGGGATCCCGCTGCCGGCGCGGATCGCGCTCTGCGTCAACACCCTCACGGAGGAGGGGTTGCCGCACTTTCACCGGATCTTCTCGCAGTACCTGGGCCCCGGCTCCTTCTGGTCGCGCTGGAACAACCTCTGGACCGCCGAGGAGGACCGGCACGGCGCCGTGCTGCACGACTACGCCCGCGAGTCGCGCGTGCTCGACCTGCCCGAGATGGAGCGGATGCAGTTCGAATACCTGCGGGCCGGCTTCGAGCCGGCCTGGAGCGCCGACCCCTACCGCGTCTTCGTCTACACCACGCTGCAGGAGCGGGCGACGCAGGTCAGCCACACCAACACCGGCAAGCTGGCCGGCCAGAACGAACCGCTGATCGGCACGGTGCTGGCGAACGTCGCCAAGGAGGAGGCGCGCCACTTCGTCTTCTACCGGGCGGTCTTCGAGCGCATCCTGGCGCGCGACCCCAACCGCGCGCTGGCCTCCGCCGCGGAGGTCATGCCGGCGATCGACATGCCGGGAATCAGCATGCCGCACTTCCGCGAGATGGCCGACGTGATCCGGCGCGCCGGGATCTACGGCCCGCGCGACTACCTGAAGATCGTCGAGGAGCAGGTCCGCTACTGGGCGATCGACAGGCTGACCGGCCTGAATGAAGCCGGGCGGATGGCCCAGGAGAAGATCCTCGGGATCCCGGCCCGACTGGAACGGGTGGCCGAGACGATCGAGGCCCGCAGCCGGGCCAAGTCGTTCTCCTTCGCGGTCGCGTTCGCGCGCGCCTTCGAGATGGCGTAGCGCCGCCGCCGGCGGGCGCCGGGGAGGGCCGGGATGAAGGAGATCGAGGTCAAGCTGGCGATCGACGACGCCGACGACGCGCGGCGGCGGCTCGGGGCGGCCGGGGCGGTGGCGCTGGCCGCGCGCTCGTTCGAGGACAACCGGCTCTACGACGACGCCGCGCGCTCGCTGAAGGGCGCGGGCCGCCTGCTCCGCCTGCGCAGCGTCGGCGGCCGCACCGTGCTGACCTTCAAGGCCCGGCCCGAGGGGCCGCCCGGCGACACGCGCTACAAGGTCCGCGACGAGTACGAGACCGAGGTGGCGGACGCCGGCGCGATCGACCAGGTGCTGCGCGCGCTCGGCTACGAGCCGGCCTGGCGCTACCAGAAGTACCGCCAGCCCTATCACCTGGGCGCGGTCGAGGTGCTGCTGGACGAGACGCCGGTCGGCAACTTCCTGGAACTCGAAGGGCCGCCCGACGCGATCGACGCGGCCGCGCGCGCGCTGGGGTTCTCGCCAGCCGACTACGACACGCGCACCTACCGCGAGCTGCACCAGGCCCGCACCGGCCGCGAGGAGCCCGGTGACATGGTCTTCCCGGAGTCGGCGTGACGGCCCCGCTGCCCGCGATGATCCTCGCCGCGGGCCGCGGCGAGCGGATGCGCCCGCTGACCGCCGCGCGGGCCAAGCCGGCGTTGCCGGTCCTCGGGGTCCCGCTGGTCGCGCGGATCGTGAAGCACCTCGCGGGGCAGGGGGTGAGCGGCTTCGCGGTCAACGCCTGGCACGCCCCGGACTCGATCGGCGCCGCCTGCGCGCGGGCCGGGCTGCCGGCGGGCCACGTCGAGCTGTACCCCGAGCGCGAGCTGATGGGGACCGGCGGCGCGCTGGCCGCGCCGGCCGCGCGGCTGGCCGAGGCGCCGCACTTCCTGCTGCACAACGGCGACACGCTGCTGGCGGCGCCGGTCGCGGCGCTGCGCGAGGCGGCGGCCGCGACGACGCTGGGCGCGCTGCTGGTCCGCCCGGGCCGCGACCCGCGCTACAACCCGGTGCGGGTCGCGGGCGGGCGCTTCCTCGGGCTCGGCGCGGCGCGTGACGCCGGGGAAGCGGAAGCGACCTACCTGGGCGTGGCGGTGCTGGCGCGGGCGGCGCTCGAGCGCGTCGCGCCAGGCCGCCCGTCCGAGCTGTTCCGCGACCTCCTGCTGCCGGCGCTCGCCGGCGGGGGGACGCTGGCCGTCGTCCCGTACGGCGGGCCGTGGATCGAGTTCACCTCGCCGGGCCGCTACCGCGCGCACTGCGGCGCGCTGGCGCTCGCGGGCGGGAGCGAGGCCGCCGGCGTGATCGGCGGCGACGCGCCCGTGACCCGCACCGGTCCGCCAGAGGGAGCGCGCCTCGCGCTGGCCGGCGGCGCGGTGGCCGATCCCGGCGCGATCTTCGACGGCGGCGTCGTGCTGGAGGCCGGCGCGAGGGCGCGCCGCGGGGCCTCGATCACCGGCAGCGTGCTGCTCGAAGGGGCCGAAGCCGCGCCCGGCTCGCTGCTCTGGCAGACGGTCGTGATGCCCGGCACGCGCGTCCCGCCCGGCGCGGCGTTCCGCGAGGGCGTCGTCCTCGCGGATCCGGACGACGCCTCCGGGCGCGTGCACTGCGTCCCCTTCGCCGACCTGGAGGGGCCGTGACGCCGTCGCAGGAGGCCCGCCCCGCCGCGACGGTCGAGCGCCTGCTGCGCCGCCGCTTCGGGCCCGCGCGCCGCGTCGAGCGGCTGGCCGCGGACGCCTCGGTCCGCCAGTTCTGGCGGATCGAGCGGACCGCGGGAGGAACCGCCGTCGCCTGCGTCGACGCCCGCGGCGGGACCGCCGCGCTCGACCGGATGCAGGCCGCGTGCGCGCTGCTGCGCGCGATCGAGGTCCCGGTGGCGGAGATCCTCGACCGCGACGACCGGATCCCCGCGCTGCTGCTGGAGGACCTCGGGGACTGGCTGCTGGCCGACGCGCTGCGCTCGCAGACCGGGGCCGAGCAGCGCGCGCTCTACGGCGAGGCCGGCCGGATCGCGGGGCGGATCGCGCGGCTCGGCACGCCGGAAGTGAAGGTCGAGCACCCGCTGGCCTGGCCGATGCTGGCGAAAGAGCGCCTGCGGATGGAGCTGGCCTTCTTCGCCGTGCACGACGTGGCGGGCCGGCGCGGCGTGTGCGACCAGGGGCTGCTCCGGGCGCTCGCGGAGTTCTCCGGCGAGGTCGTCGCGCAGCTCACGGCGCGGCCGCTGGCGCTGGCTCACCGCGACTTCCACGCCCGCAACCTGCTGGTGCGCCCCGGCCCGTCGCTCGGTGTCGTCGACTACCAGGACGCGCTGCTCGCGCCGGCCTGGTACGACCTGGCGTCGCTGGTGCGCGACCCGTACGTCGTCCCCGCCCCCGCGCTCGAGGACGAGGCGGCGCGCGCCTTCGTCGGCGAGGCGGGCGGCCCCGAGCCTGCCGCCGACCCGCTCTTCGCGTGGGTCGCGCTGCAGCGCGACCTCAAGGCGATCGGGACCTACGCCTTCCAGGCACTGCGGCTGGGCCGCGAGCGCTTCACGCAGTACATCCCGGCCGCCGAGCGGCTGGCCCTGCGCGCCGCGCGCGAGCTCGGCGGCGACGCCGGGCGCGAGGCCGAGGCGCTGCTCTTACGGCTCGGTTTCTCGGACGACCGTCGCACGGCACCCGCGTAACGAAAACCGCACCCGTCCCTCGCCGCGCGCCACACCGCCCTGCAGCGCCGCTCGTCCCGGGAACCCGCCCGAACCGCTGCGAACCGCGCGGCGCGGGTTTCCGCGGACTGGCCTGCCGCTTGCACTCCCCGCCCCGAGATCGTGGGGGATCCGACATGAACACGCGTGGGCCGTCCTCTCCCGTCCGCTTCGCCTCGTCCCGTCGCGGCCTGGCGCTGGCCGCCGCGCTGGCGCTCGTGCTCGGCGCGGCACTCCCTGCGCTGGCCGCCAAGTCCGGCAAGCCGGTGCTGGTCAAGCTCAAGCCGGCCTCGGCGACGCTGCCAGTCGACGGCACCAAGCGCTTCACCGCGAACGTCAAGAACACCGCCGACCGGGCGGTGACCTTCGCGGTCGACGGCGTGCCGGGTGGGAACGGGATCGTCGGCACGATCGACGCACGCGGCGTCTACCGCGCCCCGGCCTGGAGCGGGGCCGGCTTCACGGTCACCGTGACGGCGACGAGCGTCGCCGACCCGGCCGCGGCCGCCTCCGCCCGCGTGAAGATCCTGCCCGGCGGCGCGCCGCTCGTCCTCGACGCCGCCTCGCCCGCCGCGATCGAGACCGGCCCCGTGAGCCTGACGCTCACCGGCGCCGGCTTCACCCCCTCGTGCCGCGTCGCGCTGGGCCCGGTCGAGCTGGCGACGACCTTCGTCTCGGCGACGCAGCTGGTCGCGACCGGCGTCGTGCCGGACAGCCTCGCGCCGCAGACCGCGCTGCTCGTCGTCGATCCCGGCCCGCCGCGCCGCGCGAGCGCGCCCCGCACGATCGCGATCGCCGTCCGTCCGCCCCCCGCGCTGGCCGCGGTGAGCCCCTCCGCGGTCCACCCCGGACCGGTCACGCTGACGCTCTCCGGCAGCGGCTTCGACGCCGCCTCGCGCGTCCTGCTCGGCACCGAGGAGCTGGCGACGACGCTGCTCTCGCCGACCGCGCTCGAGGCGCGCGGCGTCGTCCGGGAGTCGATGATCCCGGGCGCCCCGCTGGTCGTGGTCGACGCGTCCCACCCGGCCCGCCGCTCGGCAGCCGTCACGCTGGCGGTCAGTCACCTGCCGCTGGTCCTGGGCGCGGCGCAGCCCGCACGGGTCTACAACGGGCCCGCCACCTTCACGGTCACCGGCAGCGGCTTCGAGGCCGACACGATCGCGCGGCTGGGCGAGCTGGCGCTGGCCACCACCGTCCACTCCGCGACCGAGCTCACGGCGACGGGCGAGATCCCCGAGTCGATGGTCCCGGGCGCCGCGCTGGTGCTGGTCGACGGCACTTCGCCCGACCGCCGCTCCGCTCCGCTGGCGATCGCGATCGAGCGCGTCACGCCGCTCGCGCTCTCGTCCGTCGAGCCGGCCGCGCTCTACGCCGGCGCGGTCGAGCTGACGATCCGCGGGTCCGGCTTCACGCCGACGACCCGCGTCCAGCTCGGCCCGCTCGCGCTGGCCACGACCTTCATCTCCGACACGCTGCTGTTCGCCGCCGGGATCGTGCCCGACACGCTGGCCCCCGGGGCCGCGCTCGTGCTGCAGGACGACGGCCCGCCGGCGCGGCGCTCGGGCGTGCTGGCCGTTCCGGTCACGCCGGTCGAGCCGTTGGTGGTCACCGCCGTCTCGCCCGACAGCATCGCGCCGGGCAAGGTGACCTTCACGATCACCGGCACGGGCTTCAACGCCGCGACGCGGGCGGCGATCGGCACGACCCCCCTGACCACGAAGCTCCTGTCGGCGACCTCGCTGCAGGCGACCGGCACCGTCCCCGAGGGGCTCGCTCCGGGCGCCGACCTGGTGCTGCACGACGGCGGCCCGCCGGCGCGCGACTCGGCGCCCTATCGGATCCAGATCGAAGCCCTCGCGCCGATCCAGCTCGCCTCGGTCACCCCCTCGACGGTCGCGACCGGATCCGCGAGCTTCACGCTCGAGGGGAGCGGCTTCACGCCGACCAGCAAGGCCACGCTGGGGACCCTGGCGCTGACCACCACCTTCGTTTCGGCGACGCGGCTGACCGCCACCGGCACGATTCCCACCTCGATGGTCCCGCGGGCCTCGATGACCGTCGTCGAGAGCATGCCGACGCAGCGCCGCTCGAACGCGATCACGGTCACGATCGAGTACGGCGTCAACACCAAGGTCACGATCGACCCGGCCAGCGCGTCGATGCCGGCTGCCAGCGGGATGCAGTTCACGGCCACGCTGCAGGGCGACCCGGAGCACCCGTTCGCCTGGGCCGTCAACGGGATCGCGGGCGGCAACGACACGCTCGGCAAGGTCAACGGCGATGGCTGGTACACCGCGCCGCCGATGCCGCCGAGCCCGCCGGTCGTGACGATCACCGCGACCAGTTCGACCACGCCCCCGGCCACCGGGCAGTCGGTCGTCACGATCACCAACCCGCTCCCGACGATCGCCGGCGTCTTCCCGGACGCGGTGCGGCCGGGCGCCTTCACGATCTCGGTCCGCGGCGCCGGCTACATGCCGACCTCGCGCGTGCTCTACGACGGCGTCGACATCGCCGTGACCTACGTCTCGCCGACCCGGCTCGACGCCCGCGGCACCGCCACGCGCGGCACGACCCGCAAGGCCGCGATCCAGGTCGTCAACCCCGACCCGGGTGGCTCGATCTCGCCGCCGGCGATCCTGGCGATCCTCTCGGACCCGGCGACGACGACCTACCGCGTCTCCGCCGCCGAGGCTGGCCGCTTCCTCGAGCAGGCCGCCTTCGGCCCCGACGCCGAGACGATCGACCGCGTCCGCGAGCTGGGGTTCGAGGGCTGGATCGACGAGCAGTTCGCGCTCCCGGAGTCGGAGTACCCCGAGCCGCTCGAGAAGTGCCTCGACGTCGACGTCCGTCTGGCCTTCAGCCGCGCGATGCTGCAGGGCGAGGACCAGCTGCGCCAGCGGATGATCTTCGCGCTGGGGCAGATCTTCGTGATCTCGGCCAACAAGACCGGCGACCCCGAGCAGCTCCTGGTCTGGCAGCGGATGCTCAGCCAGCAGGCCTTCGGCAGCTACCGCGAGCTGCTCGAGGCGGTCACGCTGAGCCCGACGATGGGCCGCTACCTCGACCTGGCCAACAGCTCCAAGGCCGCGGCCGACGGCTCGAGCCAGCCCAACGAGAACTACCCGCGCGAGGTGCTGCAGCTCTTCTCGATCGGCCTCGACCGGCTGAACCCCGACGGCACGCCGGTGCTCGGCGGGGACGGCAAGCCGGTTCCGACCTACGGCCAGGAGACGATCCTCGACCTGGCCCGGGCGATGACCGGCTGGGGCTGGCCGACGCCGGAGGGGGAGACCTTCCGCTGGCCGACCCGCCAGAACTACTCGGGGCCGATGGTTCCGTACGACCCGGCCCACGACACCGGCTCCAAGGTGCTGCTCGACGGCGTCACGATCCCGGCCGGCGGCAGCGCGGTGCTCGACATGGAAGCGGCGCTGGACAACATCGCGACGCACCCCAACGTCGGCCCGTTCATCGGCACGCGGTTGATCCGCCACCTGGTCAAGAGCAACCCCAGCCCGGCCTACGTCGCGCGCGTCACCCAGGCCTTCGAGAACGACGGCAAGGGGGTGCGCGGCAACCTGCGCGCGGTGCTCAAGGCCGTGCTGCTCGACCCCGAGGCGCGCTCGGCCGAGCTCACGCCCGAGACCGGGAAACTGCGCGAGCCGATCCTCTTCCTGGCCGGCGTGCTGCGCGCGCTGGACGGCCAGGTCCAGCCCGACCGCACGCTGACCCTGACCGAGACCCGCGACCTGGGCCAGCGGCTGCTGGAATCGCCATCCGTCTTCAACTACTTCTCGCCGCTCCACCAGGTCGAGGAGGGGCTGTACGGGCCGGAGTTCCAGATCTACACCCCGCTGACCTCGGTCTCGCGGGCCAACCTGCTCTACCGCTACCTCAACGAGAACTACCGCAAGGAGATCGCGATCGACCTCGAGCCGTACCGGGCCGCGGCCGGGCAGCCGGCGCAACTGGTCGACCTGGTCGACGAGCGCTTCTTCCAGGGGCGGATGTCGGCGGCGCTGCGTGACTCGCTGCTCCGCTCGCTGAACGCCCACAGCACCAGCACCTCGCGCCGCGCGATGACGGCGCTCTACCTCGCGCTCTCCTCGGGCGAGTACCTCGTCCAGCACTGAGCGGCAGCCGGAGGACACGATGAGAACCCGCAGGGAATCGACGCGTCGCGAGTTCCTCCGCGTCAGCGGCCGCACCGCGCTGGCGCTGGGCACGGTGGGGGCGCTCGAACGCTTCGGCCGCTTCAACGCCTACGCCCAGGAGGCCGGCGACTACCGCGCGCTGGTCTGCGTCTTCCTGTTCGGCGGCAACGACGCCAACAACCTGGTCGTGCCGCTCGACGCGACGCGCTACGACCTGTACCGGCGGGCGCGCGGCGTGCTGGCGCTGCCGTCGACGGGCGTGCTGCCGATCGGGACCTCGAGCGCCGGCGAGTTCGGGCTGCACCCCAGCCTGTCGGCGCTGCGCACGCTCTACACCGAGCGGCGGCTGGCGCTCGTCGCCAACGTCGGCAACCTGGTCCGCCCGACCACGCGCACCGAGTACCGCGACCGCGCGGTGCCGGTCCCCGAGCAGCTCTTCTCCCACGAGGACCAGATCGCGCAGATGCAGGCCGGGATCCCCAGCGACTCCTCGACCGGCTGGGGCGGGCGCAGCGTCGACCAGCTCCAGGACCTGAACGGCACGCTGGGCTTCCCGCCGTCGCTGTCGATGTCCGGCTCGGCGCTGTTCTGCATCGGCGAGCGGGTCGGCTCGGCCGGGCTCGGCAGCGGCAGCCTGGAGCTCCTGGCGCTCAAGCTCTCGAACGAACAGGACCGCGCGGCGCGGGCCCAGGCCCACCAGGAGATCCTGCAGATGGACAGCGGGATGCGCCTGATCCAGGCCTCGAACCAGGTCCGCGTCAAGGCCGCCGAGCTGGACGAGATGCTGCGCAGCGCGGCCCCGGGCCCCGAGCTGCAGACCCAGTTCCCGAACAGCGGGCTGGGCCAGCAGCTCAAGGAGGTCACGCGCTTCATCCAGCTGCGCGAGGTCTACGGGCTGCGGCGCCAGGTTTTCTTCTGCGGGATGGGCGGCTTCGACACCCACTCCGACCAGCTCCCCTCGCAGGCCGGCCTCCTGGCGGCGGTCTCCGAGGCGATGGCCGCCTTCTACCGCGCGACCGAGGAGCTGGGCGTGGCGGGATCCGTGACGACCTTCACCGAGTCGGACTTCAGCCGCACGCTGAACCCCTCGGGGAACGGCACCGATCACGCCTGGGGCGGCCATCACCTCGCGCTGGGCGGCGCGGTGCAGGGGGGCGAGATGTACGGGTCCTTCCCCTCGCTGCAGCTCGGCGGCCCCGACGACACGGGCGGGCGGGGCGTCTTGATCCCGACCACCGGGCTCTGCCAGTACGGCGCGACGCTGGCGCGCTGGTTCGGCGTGGCCGAGGAGTCGCTGCCCCTGGTCTTCCCTCAGCTGCCGAACTTCGCCAGCCGGGACGTCGGGTTCATGGGGTAGGAGACCGTCCGAGTATCCCCCAACGAGGGGGCACGCGTAGCTGGGCGGATGTCGTCTCGATTCGGGATGTCGAAGCCATTCCGCGAGGGGAGTCCGGGCGAGAGTCTCCTGTTCCCGCCACCTCTGCTCGAACGGGAAACGCCGGTGGAGCCGCGATTCCGGCCCTGAGGCCGATTTCGTCGCACGGCGCTCCGACGTAAATGAGACGATGCGGGAATTCGGCGGCCCGGCGCACAGACCCCCTTGACCTCGCGATCCGACCGGCGTTTCCTATCGGCGGAACAAGGGGGGATGTGCACGACGGGGCCGGCTCGCCGGCTCCGGTGGAACGGTGGGGTGCTCGCGGTGGCGGCTCGTCTCGACTGACCGTCGCGAACATCACCGACCGTTCCGGGGAGGCCGCGTGGGTTGGCGCGTCGGCCAGTGGCAGTCGGAACTCGACGTTGCCGCCCTCGCGGCACGAGCCCGTGCTGACGCGCTGCGTCTCTCGACACCTCCCCAAGCCGCCGCCGCGAGTGGGAGGCGGCGTTTGGCAGGTCTCACCCTGCATTCGCGTCACGGTGCCCATCGTCGGCTCGCCCCCCGTGGCGACACCGTCTGCCGTCGTCAGGAGACCGCAATGTGTCGAGAGAAGGCCCCCAGAATCACGACGTCCCGGAAGCGCGGGGCGTTGCGTCTCATGCTCGCCATCGCGTCGTGCCTCGGCCTCTCGAGCGGCTTCGGAGGGGCACAGGCTCTCGACTC
>CAYZDB010000085.1:0-10381 GCA_964476985.1 uncultured Acidobacteriota bacterium
CGCCAGCTCGCGCGCCGAGCCGTCCACGGTCCGCGCGGTCAACCCGCCTTCGGCCGGCGGGACGACCGGGACCTCGAACAGCCAGGCCGCGGGCTCGGGGCGCGCGCGCGAGGTCCAGAGCGGCGCGCGCCGCCCGCCGGGCGGCAGCGGCTCGTCGCGGCGGCCGGCGCGCATCGCGAAACCGGCCGTGCCGACGTTCAGCACCAGCCGCTCGGCAAGCGGCCCGACGGCCCCGACGTAAGCCGCCTGCTGGTCCCCGACCAGCGCGGTCCACGCGACCGGGCCGCCGCCCGGCCACGGCAGCGCCCCGTGGTCGTCGACCGTCGGGACCAGCCGCGGCAGGACCTGCGTCGCGAGGCCGAAGGCCGCGAGCAGGTCCGGTGACCAGCCGCCGTGGCGCGCGTCGACCAGGAACATCCGATTCGCCAGCGTCGGGTCGACGCGAGGGATCGCGCCGGTGAGGACCGAGCCCAGCCAGCTGCCCAGCGGCGCGAGGAGATCGTCCCACCCCGGCTGCTGCAGACCGAGCAGCGCGCGCCCCTTCACTGCCGTCCACGCCGGGTCGAGCGGCAGCAGCGCGATCGACTCCAGGTCCGCGGCGGACGCCGACAGCCCGGCCACCAGTTCCGCCCCGCGCCGGTCGCGCCAGGAGACGGCCGGCGTGAGCGGGTCGAGCGTCGAGCGATGGGCCCAGAGGCCGGTCGAGCGCTGCGAGGCCAGGCCGAAGGCGGCGGGCGTCACGCCGGGCGCGCCGTCGGCGAGCCGCTCGAGCAGCGCGCGGGCGGTTGCTTCCACCTGGCGCGGGTCGTGCTCGACGCGTCCCGGAGCGGGAAACGCCGTTGGCGTCGGTGCGCTGACGCTCGCCACGACGCCCGCCGCCGGATCGACCAGCGCCGCCTTCATCGACGACGAGCCCAGGTCGAGCACGGCGATCGGCACGCGGGCGGCGCGCGTTTCCGCTGTGCCGCCCGCCTGCTCTGCGCCGAATACCTCGCCCTGCAGCCGCGGCCAGTCGTCGGTGAACAGCGCGTGGCACCCCAGCGCGAACAGCCGCCGCGCCTCGGCGGCGTCGTTGACCGTGTAGGCCCAGACCCCCAGGTTGGCCTCGCGCGCGGCGGCGGCCAGCTTCTCGC
Organism: uncultured Acidobacteriota bacterium; assembly: GCA_964476985.1. Taxonomy (GTDB): domain Bacteria; phylum Acidobacteriota; class Polarisedimenticolia; order J045; family J045; genus JALOKP01. The sequence goes on from CAYZDB010000085.1 coordinate 1,134, forward strand.
CGACGCGGCGCGCGCTCGGTACCAGCAGCGAGCAGAGCGTGCGCCGGGCCACCGCCAACGGGTCGCGCCGGTCGAACGTGCGGAAGACCAGTCCGCGCGGGACCCCTGGCAGCGCCCGCGCCAGCGCGGCCAGGATCTCCTCGCTCTCGCTGGTGACGACGACCGTCGGCGGGTCCCCGGCCCGCGCCAGCGCCGCCGCGACGCGCGCCGCGAGCTCGTCGGGGCTCGCGCCGGGGTCGGGCTTGACCTCGATGTCCAGGAGCGTCCGCCCGGCCAGCAGCGCGAGCGCTTCGTCCAGCAGCAGCAGGCGCTCGTCCGGCTCCGCCCTCAGCGGCGCGTCGAGCAGCTCGCGCGCGGTCTGCTCCGCGGCTGGGGCCCGCTGGCCGGTCAGTCGCTTCGGCGACTCGTCGTGCAGCACGACGAGCAGCCCGTCGCGCGTCGGACGGACGTCGATCTCGACCGCCGGCGCCCCCGCGTCGCGGGCCAGCGCCAGCCCGCTCGCGCCGTTCTCGGGCGCGCGGGCCGGGACCCCGCGGTGCGCGATCAGGTACCGCGCGGGCAGCGACGCGAAAGGCGAGGGGCGGGGGCTCAGGGGGAGGCTCCGAATGGGCGCGGGAAGGCCGGGCGAGGGTAACCCGGCCGGCCCCGCGCGGTGAACCGGGACGGGCGGGGGAGGGACTTATACTGCGCGTCCCCACCGGCCGCCGGGCCCCGGGCCCCGGCCGCGGAGGTTCCGATGCGTCGCCGACCCCTGCTCCCCCTGCGCGGGGCCCTGCTCCTCGCCCTGGCCGCCGTTCCGTTCGCGGCTGCGGCCGCGCCAGCCACGCCGTCCGCCCCCTCCGGCCCGCCGACCGTCGCCGAGGCCCAGGCCTTCGTCGCCCGCGCCGAGGCCGAGCTGCTCGCGCTCTGGAGCGACCAGCAGCGCGCGTCGTGGGTCCAGAGCAACTTCATCACCGACGACACCGAGGCGATGGCCGCGCTCTTCAACGAGAAGATGATCGCCGGCACGATGCGCCTCGCGGCCGAAGCGACCCGCTTCGACGGCCTGGCGCTGCCGCCCGACGTCGCGCGCAAGATCAAGCTGCTCAAGGTCTCGATCGTCACGCCGGCGCCGAGCGACCCGAAGCTGCGCCGCGAACTGACCGAGATCACGACCAGCCTGGAGTCGGACTACGGCAAGGGGAAGTTCTGTCCGCCCGGCCAGCCCCCGTCGGCCTGCCGGGACCTCGAGCAACTCTCCGCGACGATCGCGACCAGCCGCGACCCGAACGTCCTGCTCGAGACCTGGCAGGGCTGGCGCACGGTCAGCCCGCCGATGCGCGCGCGCTACGAGCGCTTCGTGCAGCTCGGCAACCAGGGGGCGAAGGACCTGGGCTACCCCGACCTCGGCGCGCTCTGGCGCGCCGGCTACGACATGACGCCGGAGGAGTTCGCCAAGGAAGTGGACCGGCTCTGGCTGCAGGTGAAGCCGCTCTACGACGGGCTGCACTGCTACGTCCGCGGCAAGCTCCAGGACAAGTACGGCAAGGCCGCGGTACCGGACGGCCAGCCGATCCCGGCGCACCTGATGGGGAACATGTGGGCCCAGGCCTGGGGCAACCTCTGGGACCTGGTCGCGCCGCCGCCGCAGGGGACGCGGATCGACGTCACGCAGCTCCTGAGGCAGAAGCAGATCGACGCGCTCGAGATGGTCCGGATCGGCGAGCGGTTCTACACCTCGCTCGGGATGATGAAGCTCCCGCCGACCTTCTGGGAGCGCTCGCTCTTCGTCAAGCCGGCCGACCGCGACGTGGTCTGCCACGCCAGCGCCTGGGACATCGACTTCGACCAGGACGTCCGCCTCAAGATGTGCATCAAGATCGACGAGGAGGACTTCGCCACCGTCCACCACGAGCTGGGGCACACCTACTACCAGCTGGCCTACCGCCGGCAGGCCCCGCTGTTCCGCGACAGCGCCAACGACGGCTTCCACGAGGCGATCGGCGACACGCTCGCGCTGTCGGTCACCCCGGACTACCTGGTCAAGGTCGGGCTGCTCGACAAGGCTCCGGCCGACGCCGGCGACCTCGACCTCCTGATGCGGCAGGCGCTGGAGAAGATCGCGTTCCTGCCGTTCGGCCTCCTGGTCGACCAGTGGCGCTGGCAGGTCTTCGCCGGCCAGGTCACGCCCGACCACTACAACGAGGCCTGGTGGGCGCTGGTGCGGAAGTACCAGGGAGTGGCCCCGCCGGTCCCCCGCAGCGAGGCCGACTTCGACCCGGGATCCAAGTACCACGTCGCGGCCAATGTCCCCTACACGCGCTACTTCCTGGCCCACGTGCTGCAGTTCCAGTTCCAGCGCGCGCTGTGCCAGACCGCCGGCTACAAGGGCCCGCTCCACCGCTGCTCGATCTACGGCAGCCAGGCCGCCGGCGAGAAGCTCTGGGCGACGATGGAGATGGGGCGGAGCCAGCCCTGGCAGGACGCGCTCTTCGCGATGACCGGCCAGAAGCAGATGGACGCGACCGCGATCCTCGACTACTTCAAGCCGCTGATGGCCTGGCTCGAGCAGCAGAACAAGGGCCGGACCTGCGGATGGAACTGACCGTGGGACTGACCGTGCTCTTGGCCGCCACAGCCACAGCCGCAGCCGCAGCCGCGTCCGCCGGGCCGGCGGCGCCGTCGCCGGCGCGTCCGGTCCACACCTACTCGATCGTGGCCCGCGACGCCGCGACCGGCGAGCTGGGGGTCGCGGTCCAGAGCCACTGGTTCGCCGTGGGTTCCGTCGTCTCCTGGGCCGAACCCGGCGTCGGCGCGGTCGCGACGCAGTCGATGACCGAGATCAGCTACGGCCCGGAAGGGCTGCGGCTGATGCGGGAAGGGAAGAGCGCGCGGCAGGCGCTCGACCTGCTGCTGGCGAAGGACCCGCAGAAGGACTCGCGCCAGGTCGCGATGGTCGACGCGAAGGGGAGTGTCGCGAGCTGGACCGGGAAGCTCTGCATCCCGGAGGCCGGGCACGCCTCCGGCGACGGCTTCTCGGTCCAGGCCAACCTGATGGAGCAGGCGACGGTCTGGCCGGCGATGGCGAAGGCCTTCGAGGCCTCGAAAGGGAAGCCCCTCGCCGAGCGGCTGCTGGCGGCGCTCGACGCGGCCGAGGCCGAAGGCGGCGACATCCGCGGCAAGCAGAGCGCGGCGCTGCTGGTCGTGAAGGGGACGCGCTCGAAGTCGCCGTGGAACGACCGCCTGGTCGACCTGCGCGTCGACGACGGCCCCGAGCCGCTGCGGGAGTTGCGACGGCTGTACGAGCTGGACCTGGCCTACGACGCGATGAACGAGGGGGACGCGCTGCTCGCCGCCGGCAAGACCGACGCCGCGCTGGCCAAGTACAGCGAGGGGATGAAGCGCGCGCCGCAGGTCGTGGAGATGCCGTTCTGGGTCGCGGTCACGCTCTTCTCGACCGGCCAGGAGGAGAAGGCCCTGGCGCTGTTCGCCGAGGTCTTCCGGAAGGAGCCGCTGTGGCGGACTCTGGTCCCCCGCCTGCCGAAGGTCGGCCTCCTTCCCGACGACCCGCAGAAGATCGAAGCGATCCTGAAGATGTAGGGGCCGGCCTCCGTGCCGGCCCGAAAAAAGGCCGGCCACCGCGCCGGCCCGCAGCGCCCGGAGACGACGCATGCGCCACGTGCTGTTCCGCACCAAGCCGCTCTCCCAGCTGCTGGGGGAATCGGGCGGCGAGAGCCACCGGCTGAAGAAGACCCTCGGTCCCTGGGACCTCTGCGCGCTGGGGATCGGCTGCATCATCGGGGTCGGGATCTTCGTGCTGCCGGGGGTCGAGGCGGCGAACCACGCCGGGCCGGGGATCATCCTCTCGTTTGCGCTGGCCGCGCTGGCCTGCGCCTGCGCCGCGCTCTGCTACTCCGAGCTGGCGGCGATGATCCCGGTCTCGGGCTCGGCCTACACCTACGGCTACGCCGCGCTGGGGGAGCTGCCGGCCTGGATCATCGGCTGGGACCTGATCCTCGAGTACATGGTCGCGGCCTGCCTGGTCTCGATCGGCTGGTCGGCCTACTTCGTCAACCTGTTCGACAACGTCTTCCGTGGGCTTGGCCTCGCGGTCCCGGCCGCGATCGCGGGGGCTCCCCTGGCCTGGAACGCCGAGACCGCGCGCTTCGAGACGACCGGGGCGCTGATCAACCTGCCGGCGGTCTTCATCGTCGGCTTCCTGACCTGGTTGCTGGTCCGCGGGATCAAGGAAAGCTCGCGCGTCAACCTGGTGATCGTCGTCGTCAAGCTGGCGGTGATCCTGCTCTTCATCCTGCTCACGGTCTGGTACGTCAAGCCGGCCAACTGGTCGCCGTTCCTGCCCTTCGGGTTCGGCGGCGTGATGACCGCGGCGGCGATCGTCTTCCTGGCCTACGTCGGCTTCGACGCGGTCTCGACGGCGGCCGAGGAGGCGATCCACCCGCAGAAGGACATGCCGTTCGGGATCCTGTCGTCGCTGGCGGTCGCGACCGTGCTCTACATGGCGGTGGCGGCGATCATGACCGGGACCGTTTCCTACAAGGAGCTGGGAGTCGCCGACCCGGTGGCCCACGTGCTCAACGCGCTCGACATGCCCGGGACCTCGGCCCTGATCAGCGTCGGGGCGATCGCCGGGATCACCAGCGTGCTGCTCGTCCTGCTGCTCGGCCAGCCGCGGATCCTGTTCGCGATGTCGCGCGACGGCCTGCTGCCGCCGGCGCTCTCCCGCGTCCACCCGCGCTACCGCACGCCCCACGTCACGACGATCCTGACCGGGCTGGTCGTCTGCGTCGGGGCCGCGCTGCTGCCGATCGGCGTGGTCGCGGAACTCTGCTCGATCGGCACCCTGTTCGCCTTCGTGATCGTCTGCGCCGGCGTGATCCTGCTGCGCCTGACCGACCCCGGGCGGCCGCGGCCGTTCCGCGTGCCGGGCGGCTGGATCGTTGCGCTGATCGTGCTGGCGATCGCGCTGCTGGTCGACTTCCTGCTCCCGTGGCGCGAGCTCGGCCCACGGGTGCTGGACGGGATCGGCCCGGTCCCGGCCCTGGCGCCCTCCTTCGCTGCCGTGCTCTGGCCGATCCGGGTCGGCGTCTGGGCGATGCACGCGGCCGAGGGGTGGGCGATCTACGGCTGGTCGATCCTGCCGCTGTGGATCCACCTGCCGCTGCTGGCTGCCTTCGCGCTGCTGCTGCGCAACCACATCCTGCCGGTGCTGGGGATCGTGCTCTGCGGCGCGCTGATGATGAGCCTGCCGGAGACGGCCTGGGAGCGGTTCATCATCTGGCTGACGATCGGGCTGGCGATCTACGCGCTGTACGGTTTCCGGAAGAGCCTGCGCAACGCCGACCGGGTGTGAGGCGGCGGGGCGCCGCCGCCCGCCTCAGCGCACCGTCTCGCCCTGCACGACCCGCGCGTCGTCGCCGGGTCGCCGGCCCCCGCGGCCCGGCTCGGCCACCGGCTCGGTCCGCCGCCGGCGCCAGCTCGCGAAGAGGACCGTCAGCAGCCCCAGCAGGACCTCGTCGGCGAACGGGATCAGGTCGGGCACGATCAGGTCGAGCAGGAAGAGCCCCGCGGTCAGCACGAAGAGCTGCGGAAAGCGCAGCTTCTCGGCGAAGCGGAAGAGCGGGCCGGTCAGGGGACTGGGCATCGGGGGGCCTCCGTGCGCGCCCCGCGATTATCGCGCGGGACCGCCGCCGCCGCCCGTCGTCCCCGCCCCGCCGGCGTCGTGCCACGGCGCAACCCGGGGCAGCAGCAGCAGCCCCGGGATCGCGGCCAGCGCGCAGAAGACGAAGAACCCGGTCCAGCCCACGGCCTCGGCGATCGCCCCGGTCGGCGCCGAGAGCAGCACGCGCGGGACCCCCATCAGGCTCGAGAGCAGGGCCAGCTGCGTGGCGGTGAAGCGGCGGTTGGTGACGCTCGCCATGTAGGCCGAGTAGGCCGCGGTCCCCAGCCCGAACGAGAAGTTCTCGGCCGAGACCGCGGCCGCCAGCAGGGTGTAGTCCTTGCCGGCCTGGGCCAGCGCGGCGAAGACCAGGATCCCCAGGGCCTGCAGCACCCCGAAGACCCAGAGCGCCCGGTGGATCCCGAGCCGCACCATCGCCAGCCCCCCGACGAAGGCCCCGGTCATCATCGCGACCAGCCCGAAGACCTTGACGATCGCCGCCAGGTCGGTCTTGGTGAACCCGAGCGAGAGCGCGAACGGCGTCGTCATCGTCGAGGCCATCTGGTCCCCGACCTTGTAGAGCACGATGAAGAGCAGGATCAGCCAGGCCCCGCGGCGCCGGAAGAAGTCGACGAACGGCTCGACCACCGTCTCGCGGAAGGTCCGCGGCGGCGGGCCCTCGACCTCCGGCTCGCGCGCCAGCAGCGTGGCGACGATCCCCAGCCCCATCAGCGCCGCCATGAGCAGGTAGACGTCGTGCCAGGCGATCCGGTCGGCCAGGTAGAGCGCCAGCGCCCCCGCCACCAGCATCGCGGCGCGGTAGCCGTTGATGAAGATCGAGGTCGCCAGCCCCAGCTCGCGGTCGGGGAACGACTCGCGCCGCCAGGCGTCGGCGACGATGTCCTGCGAGGCGCTGGTGAAGGTCACGCCCAGCGCCAGCAGCGCGACGACCCACGGGCTGCGCTCGGGCTGGGCCAGCGACAGCAGGGCCACCGCGACCAGCAGCGCGAGCTGAGCGACCAGCAGCCAACCGCGCCGGCGGCCGAGGAACGGCGGCACGAAGCGGTCGAAGACCGGCGACCAGAGGAACTTGAGCGTGTAGGGGAGCCCGACCAGCGTGAACAGCCCGATCGCCTTGAGGTCGACCTTCGAGTCGACCATCCAGGCCTGGAGCGTCGAGCCGGTCAGCAGCAGCGGGAGACCGGACGAGAAGCCCAGCAGCAGCGAGACCAGCATCGCGCGGCTGAACAGCGCGCGCAGCACCGAGGGCGGGGAGGGGACCGGCGCGGCCGCGGACATGGCGCGCACCCTAGCACGGATCGCCCGGGCCCCCCGGCCCGCGAAGGGGGAGACGCGGCCGCCCCCGCGGGCCTACGATGATCTCCGAGGGGCTCCGCGGCCGCCGGCCGCGCGGGCGCCCGCGCCGTTCGCCCCGCGAGGGAACCGTTGAGCCGCTCCAACCCCCAGCAACCCGCCGCCGACCAGGCCAAGCTGCTGCTGCTCGCGGCCGGGGTGGGGCTGCTCGGCGGCGGGGCCGCGGTGCTGTTCCGCGCGCTCGCGGTCCTGCTCCCGTCGCTGCTCTGGCCGGCCGACCCGAACATCGTGCACGCGGTCGAGAAGTCGTCGTACCTCTGGCGCATCGGGGTCCCGGTGGCCGGGGCGCTGGCGGCCGGGTGGGTCCTCGCCGCCGGCGCGCGCTGGGCCGGCACGATGCGCGGCTGGGACATCCTCGAGGCGGTCGTGCTGCGCGACGGGATCCTGCACGCCCGCTCGGCGATCGTGAAGGCGACCTCGTCGCTCTTCACCATCGCCTCGGGTGGGTCGGTCGGGCGCGAGGGGCCGATGGTGCTGCTCTCGTCGACCGTCGCGTCGTGGGGGTCGCGGCGGCTCGGCACGCCGGTGCGCCAGCGCCGGATCCTGGTCGCGGCCGGCGCCGCCGCCGGGATCGCGGCGGCCTACAACGTCCCGGTCGGCGCGGCGCTGTTCACGATGGAGATCATCGTCGGCAGCTTCGCGCTGGAGGTCTTCGCGCCGCTGGTCTTCGCCTCGGTCCTGGCCACGCTGGTCTCGCGCGCCGCCTTCGCCGACTGGCCGGTCTTCAAGGTCCAGCCGTTCCAGATGGCCAGCGTCTGGGAGGTCGCGCTCTACGTCCTGCTCGGCGCGCTGTGCGGGCTGGTCGCGGTGCTGGTCCTGCGCGCCCTGCGCCGCGCCGGGGTCCTGTTCCGCGCCAGCGGACTGCCGCAGGTCGCCGCGATGGCGCTGGTCGCGCTGGTCTTCGGCGTGGCGCTGATGCGCTGGCCCGAGCTGGCAGGGAACGGCCGCGAGGGGATCCTCGACCTCTTCTCCGAGAACTGGATCCCGCGCTACCTGCTCGCGCTGTTCGTGCTGCGGCTGGTCTTCACCACGCTGACCGTCGGCGCCGGCGCGGTCGGCGGCGTCTTCACGCCGACCCTGTTCCTGGGCGCGCTGCTGGGCGACGCCTTCGGCGGGACCGCGCACTGGCTGTTCCCGGGCTGGACCGCCGAGCCCAAGGCCTACGCGCTGGTCGGGATGGGATGCCTGCTGGCCGGGATCACGCACGCCCCGATGACCGCGGTCCTGATGCTCTTCGAGATGACCCTCGACTACAACCTGGTCGTGCCGCTGCTGGTCGGCGCCGCGGCGGCCAGCCTGGTCGCGCGCGGGATCGAGGGGGAGTCGATCTACACCGAGGCGCTGCGCCGCAAGCGCGGGACGGCGCCGATGGCGGGCGGGGCGGCGGTCATGCGCTCCCTGACCGTCAGCGACGTGATGCGCACCGAGCAGGCCACGGCGTCGGGCGACGAGCCGCTGCCGGAACTGCTCGACCGTTTCCTGCGCGAGCGCCGCAACCACATCTACATCGTCGACGACGAGGCGCGCTTCCTGGGGGTCGTCAGCCTCTACGAGGCCAGCCGCGCGCTGCGCGAGGCGGCCGACCCCGGCACGCTGCGGGCCCGCGACGTGGCCGACCGGCACTTCCCGACCGTGAACCCCGAGGACCGGCTGGAGAAGGCGCTCGATCGCTTCTGGGTCCAGGACTGCGAGCGGCTCCCGGTACTCGAGTCGCCGGGCTCGAGGCGGCTGGTCGGGACCGTCTCGAAGCGCGACATCCTCGGCGTCTACTCGCTCGAGGTCCTGCACCGGCGCTCGCTCCTGGCGCGGCTCGAGGCGACCGAGGAGGACCAGACCAAGCCGACCTACGTCGAGTTGCCGGAGGACCACGAGGTGGCCGAGGTCGAGGTCCCGGCGCACCTGATCGGGCTGACCTTCGGTGACGCGCGGCTGCGCGAGCGGTTCGGGGTCTCGGTGCTGGTGCTGAGCCGCCGGGAGGGGGGGCGCACGGCCCGCCTGCTGCCGCAGGCGACGACCCGCCTCTTCGCCGGCGACCGGCTCTACGTCTTCGGGACGCGCGAGGCGCTGCGCCGGTTCAAGCGCGAGGACTCGCGGATCTGAGGCGCGTCAGACCCCGTCGGGCTGGAGCGTCCCGGCGGCGGCGGCCCGGGCCGCGAGGGCCGCGGCCAGCGCGCGCGCGGTCGCGGCCGGGAGGTCGACGACCTCCGTCCCCCGC